>JALWYP010000239.1 GCA_026992695.1 Flavobacteriaceae bacterium | reverse complement strand
GTTAATCTCTGTAAGCAGTGCATCTTCAAAAAGATGCCCGTAACTATTTTTTAACTGTTGAATCATGTTGCGAAGTTACGTTCTTTTTTTTAAAGATATTTTTTTCGTACTTAACAAAAAAGTTAATCCAAATAATTTTAGATAACGCATACATTAGTGGAGATAAAACAACAAGAGAAATTAATATAGCAATAAGTAATCCTCCGGGACCTGCATCTGGAAAGAAAATCATTTTTAATACCCAGATAGCAGCAAATAAAGCAACACCTAGAGCGTATGTTACATAGTATGAGCCATGATAAAAACTAGGTTCTAGCGAATATTTTAAACCACATTTATCACATTTTTCTTTTACCTCACCCATTGTAGAAAATTTATAAGGATGTCCTTTATAAAAATCTCCTTCGTGACAACGAGGGCATTTCATTTTAAAAATACTATATAATTTAGTTCCTTTTCCAATCATACCTAATGTTTGCGCAAAGGTAAAATTCTCCTTAAAAGTGCATTGTAACATTGGTTACTAAAAGAGGCTATTTCTTGAAACAGCCTCTTTAAAAAAATTAAAATTATCGGATAACCAACTTTTTGGTAATTGTTTTGTTTTGGTCTTTAATCATTACAAAATACAATCCGGCACCATATCCGGCAACATTAATATCTGTGTAGTTTGAGTTTGTAAAATTTTCAGCATTAATTTTCTGTACTTCTTGTCCTAAGCTGTTGTAAATGGATACAACAATACTGGAGGAAAAAGATTGAGACATTGTTAAACGCACACTGTTAGTGGTAGGGTTTGGAAATAGTTTGAAAGATGCAACAGAAAAATCTTCCATATTTAGTACTTCTGCACTTACATTAATGTTATCTATAAAAGTGCTATTACCATAACCTGTAATATTAACAAACTTAAAGAGTACATTTTCTCCTTCATAAGCAGTAAGATCTATTTCTTCATTTCTCCATTGTGAAGCTGAAGAAGGCGTCCAGATAGATGTTTGATATCCTACTGTAGCAAGATCTAATCCTGTTTTTTCGTAAATTGTAGTGAAGGATGTTCCACAATCTGTTGAAACTTCAACCCGAAGCGAATCTGTAAAAGAAGCTGAATATTGAGCTTTAGCTAAATCAAAAGTAAGAGAAGGAACAGTAGCATTAGTAAGGTTAAATATTTCGGTTATAAAACTATCTTCTTGACCGGCGGAATTGTAATTAAAATTGTTAATATAAGAAGTTGTTGTTGGACTTCCGTCGCTTCCGGTTACTCCTGTTCGCTCTATCCAAGTAGTAGCATCGTCGGGATTACTAATAAACCAACTAGGGGGAGGAAAACCATTTGTTTCAAAGGTTTCTTCAAAATTTAATGCAGTAGCAGATGTAATAGCATAGAAATTTAATACTTGTTGGTCATTACTACTGTTTTCATCACCCGCTAAGTTAACACTGGTCGTTAATGTATAGGCACCGGATGTTGTTATATTTGCCGGAGTTGAAAAATCAAAAACCATTTGTTGCCCGGATGGAAGTGATGCAGTAAACATTTCGGTTACCGGAGGTTCGGCATTCAGTTGATAGGTAACGGGAAAATTAGATTGTGCATTTATTCCTGTATTTCTAATAGTAACAGAGATGATAATTGGGTCTGAATTGCAAACCGTATTAAAATCTCCTGGAGTATTATTAATTGCTTCTAATGATACATCGTCAGATAATACACAGTTCACTAAACCTCCCGGGTGAAATTGAGCAATCGTTCTTCTACTTTCCCAACTATCGGTGTCGTTTTTGGCAACAATTGCGTACCAAAAAGAATCGTTTGGATTGGTAATTGGAAGCGTAATAGTATTTGTAGTTGCGTTTCCTACAACCTCCATATACTTGTTGCCAAGTAGATACATATCATACGATTCCGCGTTAGCGACTGCATCCCAAGAAAAGGTTACGGTATTAGGACAAAGTTGAGCAATTTCGAGATTAGAAGGCTGCCCGGCAATTGAAAAAGTGTCATCACTAACATCGCTAAAAGCTCCGCTTGTAACTCTTATAAGTGCTTCACCCGAAACCGTATTAGGAACTACCCAAGCCGTTGTAAAAGTGTTTGAACCTACGGTAGCAATAGTATTCCAAGAGGAACCATTGTCGGTTGAATATTCAACTAAAAAATTGTCTGTTGTATTAACTGCATCCCAATGAATAGATTCAGTTTCATTAGGCACAAAGTGTTCACCGGAATTAGGATAAGTAACCGTAATATTTTCGGTAATAAATTCATAAACAATAAAATAGTCTTGTGGTCCTACAGGTACGTTAAATCCGGAAACATCTAAGGTGTAATTTCCTGCAACAGGGTTATTAATCAATACTTGCTCCATATTGTTTAGGTGATCGGCTCCGTTTGTTGCCGGTGTGTTTAGTGCAGTAGCGTTTGGTGTTGAATCTAAAACCCAAGGTAAATGAGTTGTTGAAGCGGGGTCTGTAACAACCAAATCTAAATCGTTTACTAATGCCGGATTAGCACCGGGAGAAGCAGCTACATCACTCCAATAAAGCATAAATCGAACTTGAGTTGTTCCGGCGGGAACTGCAATGGTGTGTGAGTTTGTATTTCCTTGCGAAACATTGTCTGATAAATACCTGCCATCCTCAATAAGAATTCCCGCTCTAAGACCATTAACTATTCCCCACCCAAATTTAAAATCGGGTCCTACATTTCCGGCATCATTGGCGGTATTTAATAAAGTGGCTTTAATTAATGCAGACGGCGGTAAGGTTCCCCCATTGGCTTCTGCATAAGCTTGGTATAATTGTGCCGATATTCCGGCAATACCGGGAGCTGCTGCTGAGGTTCCACCAAAATTTTGATATCCGTTATTTTCGGTTGTTGAGTTTTGGTTTTGACCGTTTGCTGCTATATCGGGTTTTATTCTTCCGTCATGAGCCGGTCCTCGACTACTGGAGCCTACTAAACTTCCGTCAAAATATACGTTTGCTGTTGCAATTACATTTTTTCCTTGTTTATGTCCTCCGGTAATATTCCCCCATTGGCTACCGGCACCGTAACCACAATTATTACCGTTGGAGTTACCTCCCGAAAAAACGTGTAAAAGCGTGGGAATAGTAAGAGTTTGGTTATCTACTGTTTGTGTTATGGTTGTGTATCCATCGTTACAACCATTGCTGTAAGATGAATTGGTTATTTGTGCTGTCCCGCTATTAATTAAGTTTTGTGTGGCACTATCTAAAAAGTTTGAAACATAATTAACTACATAGACATCTGCACCGGCAGCCATTCCTCTCATTTTTGGGTTAAGATTTCCTGCTCCTGCCATAATTCCGGCAACGCCGTCACCGTGAGTAGCTCCGGTACCACTTGCCGCACTATTATCTATTCTTCCTTGAAAATCAATATGTGGTCCTACAATTCCGTCATCCCGAACCATAACTCCAATTCCGTTTCCTGTATAATTTCTTCCGGCGCCGGTTTGTGTGTCTAATCCATTAGAACGATGCAAACTTCTTCCACGTGTGTCATCGGGAGTATCCGGGGCAACTATTAATTCTACCCATTTAACATAGGGTAAGTTAGATAATTCTTCTAGACAATTATCTGGAATTAGCAAATCTATATTGTTACTTCCTTTGTATTGTTGTTTTACCACAATTTGTTGCTTGGCTAAATCGCTTATAACAAATTCGGGTGAAACAAAATTATGAAATTGAAGCGTTACAATAATCGTGTTGCCTTGTTTTGCCCAATTGGGAATTATGTTGTTTCGTAAATCAGACGAAAGTTTAAAGTCTCCTTCAACCGGAACAATAGCACGTACTCCGTTGTTTTTTAGAAACGAAATCGAAACATTGTTAGGGAAATAAAATAAATAAGTTTTGTTGGGTATATATTCCAGCAATTGAAGGTTTTGTGTTTTAAACAAATCCTGAATATCTTGTGTTGGAGTTTCATAAAATTGAACCCATCCTATATATCCGTCTTCAATTTTTGAAGAATCCGGCATTTGATTCCATTGAAATGTACTAATATTTTCAGGAATTTCGATACTTTGTTCTTGAATTTGAACTCGATAATTGTTTTGTGAAAATGAAAAGGATGCAGCAAAAAATAAAAGAAGCACCCAATATGGTTTCTTACAATAAGCGGAAGTAAAATTTTTCATAGTTAGTTTTTTTAAAAAGAAATTCAAAGATATTCTTTTTTTAATAAGAAAAATGGAGAAAAAATGTTAAAAAAACAATGCTTTTAGCTCGGTAGCCTCTTTAGGATTAAGTTTCCCTGCAATAACAAGACTTAGTTGTTTTCTTCTTAAAGCAGCATTATAGCGTTCTTTTTCTAGCTCGGTTTCAGGCTTTACGGGAGGCACAGGCACGGTGTTTCCTGTCTCATCTACCGCAACAAAGGTGTAGATTGCTTCGTTGGCTTTGGTTTTAATTCCGTTTTCTCGGTCTTCAATCCAAACATCCATGATAATTTCCATCGAGCTGTTAAAAGCACGTGAAATTTTTGCTTCAACGGTAACCACGCTTCCCAACGGAATCATTTTATTAAAAGAAACATTATTTACCGCTACGGTTGCTACTATTCTTCTGCTGTGTCTTCTAGCAGTAATACTTGCGGCTCTATCCATTCGAGCTAATAATTCGCCTCCAAACATGTTGCCAATAGGATTTGTTTCTCCGGGCAGGACAATGTCTGTAATGGTTGTACGGGATTCGCTAGGGGTTTTAGGAGGAAGTTTCACAACTTAAAAATGGGTTAGTCTAAGTCTTGAACCAACATCCAAGCATTAGGATTTTGTGTTTTTTTAATTGTACGAAGTGCTTTTAGTGCATCGACTCTGTCCTCAAAACTTTGATAGGCTACTTGGTGTAAACCGTATTTGTTTATACCAATTAAAGAAGCGGAATATCCTTTAGAGGTTAGTTCTTTTATTTTTTTATCGGCATTTTGGGCAATTCTAAAAGCGCCTGCAATGATGTGGTATTTGCCTTTTTGCTTTGAAAAAGTAAGTTTAATTGAAGGCAAGGGATTGTCGATGACAAAGGTAGCTTCTTGAATTTTATTTTCGAGGAGGTTATTTGCTTTTTGTTTTTGTGCAAAGTTGTATTTTTCTACTTTTCCTTCATATAGTTTCATTCCGCCAAAACCTCCTATGGTTAATGCTATTAAGGCAATAGCTGCATATTTTAAATAGGGTTTTGATTGGTGTTTTTCGGGAGTAAATAAGATGGGTGTACGTTCCTCTAATGCTTCAGCTTGTTCTTTATAAATCTCTCGGGTAACTTTGGTTGAAATAAATCTGGTTAACCCAAAAGATGCGGTATAAAAATTTTGGTTTTCTTCTGGAGAAAACTCAACTTTATTTTCTTTGTTGAGGAAAAATTCTCCAATATTTTTTAACATTATTGTTTTCCCTTCAGCTAACTCTAAAGAAAGTTTTCCTGAAAAGTTACGCACTTTCTGTAAAGCGGTTTCGTAATTAGAGTTTTCAACAGTGGCAATATAATTAGCTAGTAATCCATCGTTAGTTTGTAAATGCCTGTTGAACGAAACTATTTTCCCGGGCGGATAAAACGTCTGTGTTTCAGCATCAATTTTAGCACTGTGAAAATGGGTGATAAATGCTCCAAACCCCGGAATGATAACACACTCGTAACGATATAATAAATCTTTTATGTAAGATGCCATCTGCATAAAACAAAAATACTTTTTTATATAGTTTTTTTCACCTCTTTATCATAAATTTATTAACAAAATAGAGAATAGAACGGTTAACTATTGTAAGACAAGTTATTGTGATTAATATTTGTATTTTTGCAATGACTCCCCCCATATTTTATTATGCTTTCAAAAAAAGAATTATTATATACGCTTGCGCTTCAACGGGTGGCAAATTTAGGAGATGCTTCGGCAAAAAAATTAATTACAAAAGTGGGTTCTGCCGAAGGGGTTTTTAAAGAAAAAAAACACAACTTGCTAAAAATAGATGGAATAGGAGCCTTTAAACTGAAAGACCTTTCTGAAAAATTACAACTAGATGCAGCCGAAGAAGAATTGCGTTATATTGAAGAAAACAACGCAAAAAATGGCTTGAATATAAAACATATAAATATTCCATCAGGGCAGGTGCCGACACCACAAACACTCAAGAAATTTTTTGAAGTCTTAGATGATAACTCAAGCTATCCTGTACTTATTCATTGTTATCATGGAACGGGACGCGCTCAGATGTATAGTGC
>JALWYP010000238.1 GCA_026992695.1 Flavobacteriaceae bacterium | reverse complement strand
ATTGTCTAGTGCTTCTCCTGTGTATGCCACAAAAACAGTAGGGATACAAAGCGTTGTGCCGTAAATAAATGCCGGCGAAGTGGGATCCCAAGCGGTGTAACCTCTGGCTTCAAAGGTGTTTCGAATGCCTCCGTTCGGAAAGCTGGAAGCATCAGGTTCTTGTTGCACTAATTGTCCGCCGCCAAATTTTTCGATTGCGGTTCCGTCCTCTAAGGTTTCAAAAAAAGCATCATGTTTTTCAGCAGTAGTTCCTGTTAAAGGTTGAAACCAGTGGGTGTAATGTGTGGCGCCTTTGCTAATTGCCCATTCTTTCATTCCGGTTGAAATTTGATCGGCTATTTTTCGATCTATTTTCGAACCTTTTTCAATGGCATCCATCACACTTTTAAACGATTCTTTAGTAAGGTATTGACGCATTGCTTGTTTGTTAAAAACATTTTTTCCGAATAAACTCGAGCGCCTTTCGGTTTCAGATACCGATACAGGTTTACGTTTGAAGGTTTCTTTTACCGCTTGAAATCGTAATGTAGACATAATGATGGTTTTAATTTTAAACAAGGCAAAAGTAATTATTTTTATGACACCCCCTAAAAAAATAGGGGGCAAATACGATAAATTATTAAATATTTATCAACAATTAATAAAAAATAGGGGGGGTTATAAAAAGGCGGTGGCTGTAAAAGAGGCGTAACCTAAAAATAAAATAATACCTTTATACCTACTTAAAGTATATGATTTAGGTAAAAATGTTAGCGGAATTAAAATAAAAGCAAAACCTAACATCCAAAAAATATCATTGGTAAGTATTTGTTGACTTTTCATAGCAATGGGTTGAATAATAGCTGTGATGCCTAAAACTGAAGCAATATTAAAAATATTAGAGCCTATTAAATTCCCCAACGAAATTGCTTTTTCTTTTTTTAAGGCAGCAATTACTGAAGCAGCTAGTTCTGGAACACTAGTACCAATGGCAACCATTGTAATAGCAATTACACGCTCGCTCACTCCCAAAAGCGTAGCAATATTTACAGCTCCTTTAACTAATAATTCGCTTCCGCCCCACAGTGAAAACCCTCCTATTAATAACCAAATTATGATTTTTACAGTAGAAGCTTCACCAAGTTTTTCATCTATTTCTTCATCTATTTCCTGTGTGAGTTCCTTTGCTCTTTGTTGTCGTTTTGCTTTTTTAATTAGCATCCATAAATAAATAATTAAAAAAGTTATGAGACCAAAACCTTCTGTTCTGCTTATTATCCTGCCCGATTTTAATATAAAATAGAGCGCAACAGATAATAGCATCATTACGGGCCAATTAAAACGTAAAAAATCTTTATCGGTATGTAATGTTGAAATTATAGCTGTGATACCAAGCACCAATCCAATGTTAGCAATATTAGAGCCAATAACGTTTCCTAGTGATAGGTCTGAAAATCCATCTAAAGCAGCATTTATGCTTACCAAAAGTTCGGGGGCAGAAGTTGCAAATGAAACAACGGTAAGTCCAATAACCATTTTAGAAAGATTTAATCTAAAAGATAATGCAACGGAAGCTCTAACCAAAAATTCACCACCTACTACTAAAAAGGTAAGACCTAAAAAAATGAAAAGACTGCTTAAAATGGTTTCCATATAAAAATTTTTGCGAAGATAGTTAATCAAACTAAAATCTGTGCCATTATGGGTTTAAGCTTTTTATTCTATTTTTGGAAGAAAAAACAATAAAAATGGAATCGTTTATTACTACATATAAGAAAAAACTAAG
>JALWYP010000237.1 GCA_026992695.1 Flavobacteriaceae bacterium | reverse complement strand
GCACATCGTGTTCTGATTTACAAGCGGTTGTACAAGCGTGACACCCTATACATTTTCGATTGTCAATAATAAAACCGTATCTCATTTGTTTATTTTAGTGTTTTTAATATTTTATTTTAGTGTGGTAATTTATTTTTAAAGGCATGGTATAAAAATGCACCTAAAATGCTTCCGACAATAACGACAACTATAGCCAGAACACCTCTACCTAGAAGAATAAACATCGGTCCGGGGCAAGCACCTGCTAGTGCCCAACCAAACCCAAAGATAATACCTCCAAGCATATTTCTATAAAACCCTTTCTTTTTTGGAGCTACTACTATTTTTTCGCCTTGAAAGTTTTTTATTTTTCCGTTTCTAAAAAAAGTAAAGATAATCATTCCTACAACTACTGCCGAACCAATGATACCATACATATGAAAGGATTGAAATTTAAACATTTCGTAAATACGATACCAAGAAATAACTTCTGCTTTGCTTAGAATAATTCCGAAGATAATACCGAGAATTAAAAATTTTATGTTTTTCATAATAGAAGTTAAAAGATTAATGGTAAGATGAGCCATGTCATAATAAGACCGCCAATAAAAAATCCTATGACAGAGATTAGAGAGGGTAGTTCTAAATTACTAAGCCCTACAATAGCATGCCCCGAGGTACATCCTCCGGCATAGCGAGAGCCAAAGCCTACAAATATACCGGCTATTAGAAGGATTAAAAATCCTTTTACAGAGAGCATTGTTTCTACGCTAAAAATCTCATTTGGTAAATAGCTTTTTCCCGGATTTTTAAAACCTAGCGCGGTTAAGTCTTGTACTGTTTTTTGAGAGATTCCTACCGTATCGGAAGAACTTAAATATTGATAGGCAATGAACCCTCCTATAATAGTGCCTAGAAGAAATAGTAAGTTCCAAGAATTTTTTTTCCAATCAAATTTAAAGAAATCTACTAGTTTACCGGCACCGCCTATGGCACAAAATGTTTCTAAATTAGACGATATACCAAGTCTTTTTCCAAAATAGAAAAGAAAAAATGTAACCAAGGCTATGAGCGGTCCTGCTACATACCAAGGATAGGGTTGTAAAAAAATTTCCACAGTTGTTAATTTATTGATTAGTGATATATGCCAATTGCAAGATACAAAAAGCGGGTTAAATATAATTATGTAACATGAGTTACATAGTAACAAAAGTTACATAACTCATAAATTGATTAAAAATTTAGACAATCTAGAAGGGAAAAAGTACGGAATTAATCGATAGAATTGAGCTTTATAAAGTTGCGGTTAAGCTGGATAATTCCTTGATTTTCAAGGTTTTTCAATAATCTGGAAATGACTACTCTAGAGGTGTGAAGTTCGTAGGCAATTTCTTGATGGGTGCTTTTTATAATATTGTCATTTGTAATTGTCGCTTTGTCTTTAAGGTATTTTAATAGCCGTTTATCCATTTTTAAAAAGGCGATACTGTCTATGGTTTCTAACATTTCTAGTAATCGGTTATGGTAACTGTTAAAAACAAAGTTTCTCCAGCTTTTGTATTTTGCCGTCCACTCTTCCATTTTTTCAATGGGAATCATAATTAGTTTTGTGTCTAATTCTGCTATGGCACGAATTTCACTTTTATGATTTCCTATACAACAGGCTAAAGTCATGGCACAGGTATCTCCGCTTTCTAAAAAATAAAGCAGTAATTCATCCCCATCATCATCGTCCCGCATTATTTTTATAGCACCACTAATAAGCAATGGCATGGTTTTAATATACTGCCC
>JALWYP010000236.1 GCA_026992695.1 Flavobacteriaceae bacterium | reverse complement strand
GGTGATTTAGACAAAAAAATGCTTCCTACTGTTGCTAAACTACAAGTGCCTTATATAATGATGCATATGCGAGGCACACCGCAAACGATGACAAAATTTACAGATTATGATAATGTTATCCGAGATATTGTTGCCTATTTTTCAGAAAAAATAGCGTTGACAAATAAATTAGGACTAAACGACGTGGTGATAGATCCGGGTTTTGGCTTTGCCAAAACCCGACAACAAAATTTTGAATTGCTAAACCACTTAGCGCATTTTCAAATTTTAGAAAAACCCTTATTAGTAGGCGTTTCAAGAAAATCGATGATTTATAAAACATTAAAAACAACGCCGGAAAGAGCCTTAAACGGAACTACCGTATTAAATACAGTTGCGCTGTTAAAAGGAGCCTCTATTTTACGAGTTCACGATGTAAAAGAAGCAGTAGAAGCTATTCAATTAGTAAAAAGCATAACCCAAAATTGAAGCCGTTATTTTATTAAAATAGATTTCAAAAAAATACCTACTTTTACAAAAAGCAAAAATTAGTGGATATTTATAGCATACGAATTATTGACGTAGTAGATATAGTACTGGTTGCCGTCTTGTTATACTATATTTATAAACTGGTAAAAGGTACCGTAGCCATTAATATTTTTATTGGTATTGTTATTATTTATGCCATATGGAAAGTTACCGAGTTAATGGGAATGGCACTATTAAGTAAAATTTTAGGTGGTTTTTTAGGAGCCGGGATGTTTGCGCTCATCGTGGTTTTTCAGCAAGAAATAAGAAGATTTTTATTGATGTTGGGCTCTACCAATTTTGCTGCCCGAAGAAAATTTATTAAACAATTTAAATTACTTTCTAAAGACAATCAATTAGTTGTTACAAATCTCACGGCAATTATTAATGCATTAAAAACAATGAGTGCTTCAAAAACAGGTGCATTAATAGTTATTAAACGTAACAATAGTCTCGATTTTGTAAAACACACAGGCGACGAAATGAAAATTGAAGTTAACCAACCCATTATTGAAAGTATTTTTTATAAAAACAGTCCGTTACACGACGGAGCCATGATTATTGAAGATAATACCATTACGGCAACTCGTGTTATTTTACCCATAACAAATGATAAAAGCATTCCGCAGCGATTTGGTTTGCGCCATAGAGCTGCCATAGGAATAACTGAGAAAGCAGATGCCATTTGTTTGGTAGTTTCGGAAGAAAACGGAACGATTTCCTACTTTAAAGACGGACAATTTGTTCCTTTTTCAAGCACCGAAGAATTGTATACATTATTGGAAAAAGACCTACGCTAGCCTTCCTATACTATGAAATGTAAAAATTGCCATACGACTTTATCAACTGAAGCTTTTTATTGCCCAACTTGTGGTGGAAAAATCATACGAAACAGACTTACTATTAAAAGTATTCTTCAAAGTTTTAGTGAGCAATTTTTAAACTATGATAACAAGTTTTTACAAACGTTTATCAATTTATTTAAAAACCCCGAAGATGTGATAGGCGGTTATATAAACGGTACACGAAAAAAATATGTGAATGTGGTGAGCTACTTTGCTATTGCTATTGCCGTTTCAGGATTTTTCTTTTTTGTTTTAAATAAATTTTTTCCTAATGTTCTATCCTCTATGTATGGCATAACTGATATGAAACCCCAACAAGCTGAAATAAATACTAAAATAAGCCATTTCACCACCGAATATCAATCTATGGTAATGTTTGCTTCTGTACCACTAATGGCAGTACTATCACGATTAACTTTTCTAA
>JALWYP010000235.1 GCA_026992695.1 Flavobacteriaceae bacterium | reverse complement strand
GCACGAAGCCGCAATCCTTCTACTTCATTAAACCCGAAGGTTGAAAAAACAGGTCCAAAATCAAAATTGGGAAACTCGTAATAACCACTTGCCAAGGTTGAAGCTAAACTGTATAAGTTTTTAAATCGCCGTACGGTTTTTAAGGTGTCTAACATTTTGTAAACTCCTTTTTCGTCTTTGCTCAGGGGTTCCATCCGGTTTTTATCCCAAAAATCATCCGGTCTGTTTAACACCTCTTCGGTGTAAGGATCGGTTTCTTCTTGTTTGTAAAATTTTTTATCTTTTTCAACATCAAAAACATAGTTGTTGTAAAGCGTAGTACGTTTTCCGTAAATACCTTTTGATTTTTCTTTTTTTTGCAAACTAAAATCACTCATAAAATAATCGCGAGTAATAAGAAAAACCGAATCATTTAGCACTTCAAATTCTTGCTCGATATAAACATCTCTTACCCAGTTTAGATTGGCACTTTTAGAGGCTTGCAGATTTATTTCTTTAATTGCCCAAGTGGTATCATTAACCCAAAAATCGCCTTTAAAAGTAAGTTCGTTTTTGCGTCTTGGGTAATACACAATGTTGTAACACCATTTGTTATCGATATAGGCGCTGTCCAGCAGCACATAATTATAAACACCAATTCCGGTACGGGATAACGGGCTGGTAAAAGCCTTATCAAAAAACTTTAAATAATTGTCGTACACATTGTAATCGCTATATAAATCTTTTACAAAAGCAATAAGCGCTTGGTTGTTTTGAAACCCAGAATTTTTATTACCAATAATTTCTTCTTTTTCTTGTTTTAACTCATTATCACCATACACTTTAGAGAGGGTTTCATTAATAAAAATAGGCAGGTAGGTTTTACCTGTTATTTTTGATGTATCGGTTTGGTCAAAAATAAACTCCATTCCTTTAAAGATTTTGCTTTTCATTAAAGCCGAGTCTATGGAGTTAATATCAAATTCTATTTTTTCGTATTTATTGTACTGGTATTGTTTAAATTTTTTAACTCCGTTTTCTCTTCGATGTTCCCATATTTTTCGAAGGATAGCAATTGCAGGGTTGTTTTTTTTGGGTTGTTTTCCTGAAATAATCACAACTTCATCTAATGATGCAGCTTCTTCTTCTAAAGTAATTATCATATTAAAAGAAACCTTTTTAGAGAGGTTTAGTTCTTTTTCTTTATAACCTACAAATGACACTATTAATATGGGATACGTATTTTCACTTTCTAAATAAAATTTTCCGGTTTCATCGGTAATGGTACCAATAGTCGAGTCTTTAAAAAACACATTGGCGTAGGCAATTGGTTCTCCTGTACTATCTTGTACCACACCGCTAACTTTTGTTTGGGAGTAAACAAAGGAAGTTAAAAGCAATATTAATACATAGAAACTATGTTTCATTTGTTTAAAAATTTGTACAAGTTGTGGTTGGTTGGAATTTAAAAAAGCAATTTACAAAACTTAATCTTTGTACAATACTTTTTTTACAGCTTTAACAACATCATTACTATTAGGAAGCCACTCTTTTAGTAAAACCGGCGAAAATGGTGCCGGCGTGTCTGCGGTGTTTAATTTTTCGATGGGTGCATCCAGATAATCAAAGGCTTGTTTTTGCACCTCATAGGTGATTTCGGTCGCTACATTCCCGAAGGGCCAAGCTTCTTCTAGTATAACCAATCGATTGGTTTTTTTAACCGACTCAATAATGGTTTTATGATCCATTGGGCGTATGGTTCGTAAATCTATAATTTCACATTCGATACCTTGTTCT
>JALWYP010000234.1 GCA_026992695.1 Flavobacteriaceae bacterium | reverse complement strand
TTCCTGACAATGGTATTGATGATGATAATAACGGATATATAGATGATGTACACGGTTGGAATTTTTTAGGAGCAACCGACGGTACAATGGCCGGACCCGAACAATTGGAAATGACCAGACTTGTTGCCAAATATCGTAAACAATGGAAAGATTTACCTATTGACAGTATTGGTCCCGAAGATCATGAAATGTACAAATTGTATCAACGTGCCGAAAAAGAATTGGCTAAGAAAAAAGAAAAAGTCTCTAAACTTAGAGAAAGATATAACAGATACAAGTTTATAGTTGAAAGTAGTGAAAGTACTTTAAAAAAAGCTTTAGGTACAGATAAATTGACCAAAGAAGCCGTTCAAAATTTAAAAACGGATGATACAATGGTTAAACAAGCTCAAGAAATGTATCTGGCAGGTTTAACATCGGAATATTTAAAACGCTTCAATGATTATTTGGAATCTCAAGAAAAATACAATTTAAATGTTGACTTTAACGGTCGTGTACAAGGTGATGACCCCGACAATATTAACGACAGAAATTATGGTAATAACAATGTAATTCCGCCTAAAGCCGATGAATTACACGGAACACACGTAGCCGGAATTATTGCACAAATCAGACACAACGGTATAGGTGGCGACGGCGTTGCCGACCATGTATTAATCATGCCTGTCAGAGCCGTTCCCGATGGAGACGAATATGATAAAGATATTGCTTTAGCCTTCAGATATGCCGTTGATAACGGTGCTAAAGTTATAAATACCAGCTTTGGTAAATATTATAGTCCGCATAAAGATTGGGTTTGGGATGCCATTAAATATGCTGCCGAACACGATGTGTTAATTGTAAATGCTGCCGGTAACGACGGTAAAAATATGGATGAATTCGGTGCGAAAATATCTTATCCGAATGACGGTGATGTACAAGGCGAAGAAATCTCGGATAATTTCTTAAATGTTGGAGCTATCGGACCTAATTACGGTGCTGATATGGTGGCTCCATTTAGCAACTACGGTAGCAATACGGTTGATATTTTTTCTCCGGGCATGAAAATTTACGCTACAGTACCTTTTAGCGACTTTAAATTTTTACAAGGAACTTCCATGGCTTCTCCCGATGTTGCCGGTGTTGCCGCTTTAATTCGTTCACGTTTTCCTAAATTAACCGCTTCGGAAGTTAAACATATTATCATGGATTCAGGTTTATCACCTCAAATTATGGTTATCAAACCCGAAGAAGATGATTATGAAGGCGAACCCAAATTAGTAGAATTCAAGTCTTTGAGCAAGTCCGGTAAAATGGTTAATGTATATAACGCTATTCTATTAGCCGAAGAACTTTCAAAAGAAAAACAAGATAAATAAAAGTTTTAACTAAACTTTAACTAAGCTTAACAAACTTTTAACTAAAAAGCCGGTAGTTTATGCCGGTTTTTTTTGTTATTTTGTTGTAATATTTTTTATTTACATACATCTTTAACAAAAACCGAACATATGAAAACACTATCTTTTATCATTCTTATCTTCTCTTTTTGGTCATTAAATGCTCAAGACACTCACAAAAAAGTTAAAATATTTTATGATTGTCAAGCCGGTTATTGCGAAACAACTTTTATCAAACAAAATTTGGAACAAGTTGAATTTGTCCGCGATAGAAAATTTGCCGATGTACACATTATTACCTTATCAGAACGAGCAGGAAGCGGCGGACAGGTATTTCATTTGAATTTTATAGGTCAAAACGACTATAAAGATATTCAACAAAAATATGATTTTTCTATTGA
>JALWYP010000233.1 GCA_026992695.1 Flavobacteriaceae bacterium | reverse complement strand
ATACTTGGTGGCGGTCAACTTGGTAGAATGCTACTTGCCGAAACGCAAAAATTAGATGTTTTTGTTTCTGTTTTAGAAAATTCGATGGATGCTCCTTGTGCTTCTATTGCAAATAATTTTGTACTTGGCGACATTAATAATTACGATGCTGTTTATAATTTTGGAAAATCTGTAGATCTTTTAACTATCGAAATTGAACATGTAAATATTGATGCTTTATTGCAGCTTGAAAAAGAAGGTTTACCTATTTTCCCTCAACCTAAAGTATTGCAGATTATACAGAATAAAGGTTTGCAAAAAGATTTTTACAAAAAAAATAATATTGCCACTGCCAATTACAATCGTTTTAAAAATTTGGACGCTTTAAAAAATTCGGATTTGGTTTTTCCTTTTATCTGGAAAACGGAACAGTTTGGCTACGATGGCACTGGTGTTAAAAAAATAAATACATACTCTGATTTGGATACACTTCTAGATGTTGCTTGTATTACAGAAGATTTAATTCCTTTTAAAAAAGAGTTGGCCGTTATTGTTGCTCGTAATAATAATGGCGATATTAAAACCTATCCTGTGGTTGAAATGGATTTTAATTCGGATGCCAACCAAGTGGAATATGTACTTTGTCCTGCACGAATTTCGGATGAAATCAGTAAAAAATCACAAGAAATTGCCATACAGGTTGCCAATGCTTTTTCGCATGTTGGTTTACTTGCTGTAGAGTTGTTTTTAACGGAAAATGATACCTTATTGGTAAATGAAGTTGCTCCTAGACCTCACAATAGTGGCCATTATAGTATTGAGGCTTCTTTTACAAATCAGTTTGAACAACATCTTAGAGCTATTTTAAATTTACCACTTGGCAATACGGATAGTAAACTTGCTGCTGTTATGGTTAATTTGGTTGGTGCTCCTGATAATTTTGGTAATGTCCTTTATAAAAATATGGCTGATATTTTAGATTTAAAGGGTGTTACTCCTCATATTTATGGTAAAAAAACAACCAAACCTTTTCGGAAAATGGGTCATGTTACTATTGTGGATTCGGACATTGCTTCTGCTCGTAAAACGGCAGAATTGGTTAAAAATACCATTAAAGTTATTAGTCTTGATTAAAAATGGCAAAAGGGAATTTATTTTCTTGTACTATCTCCTTTTTAAAACCTGCATAAGCTGTTGTTTTTTGTATGTCTTCTAACTTAAATTTAGCTTGACTTGTAAATGGCGCTATTTTTATTTCTTGTAAGTGTGTTGCTAAATATTCTTGTTCTGTTTGCCCTTGTGTTGGTATAAAAAATGCTTTTTTCTGTAAAACTGCCAAATCCATTATGGTAGAATATCCTGAACGGGAAATTACTAAATCGCTTTGGTTTATTGCTTTTTCTAATTCCTTTTGTGCTAAAAAGTTTACAAAAGTGATGTGTTTGGTATTGCTTAGGATTTGTTTTTCTGTAATTACGCCTCTTACAAAGAGTGTTTTTTGTGTACTGTTTGCAAACTCTTTTATTAGTTTTTTTTCTAAAATACTTCGCTGTGGTTCTGTTCCTGAGAGTAAAACCAAAATAGCGTATTTTTTTTTTTTTTTTTCTTTTTTGGCTATAAATGCACTCAAAACACCTATGTATCTCGATTTTAATTTTTGCTTATTATTTTCGGATAATTTTCCTGCCAATCTTGGTTTTTCTTGGTTATCTGGAATCCAAACCTCATCAAAATTTTTCATTATTTTCTGATGTATTTTTGTGGTAATCCCTGTTGTAATTCCAGATACCACTTGCACTTGG
>JALWYP010000232.1 GCA_026992695.1 Flavobacteriaceae bacterium | reverse complement strand
ACAATATACCATCTATAGATGTAAGTGGGTATTCTAATTTAACTCAAATTATATGTAACAATAATTCGCTTACCCAACTAAATGTTAAAAACGGCAATAACACCAATATTATTAATGCGGATTTTAACGCAACCAACAATCCAAATCTTACTTGTATCCAAGTAGATGATGCGGCGTGGAGTTTGGCAAACTGGACTAACATCGATGCCGGAGCCGGTTTTAGTGCCAACTGCGGGTATAACGACACGTTTGTTCCGGATGATAATTTTGAAAACTACTTAGAAACCCACGATGCCAATGGTAATGTAGTTGCCATAGGAGATGCAAACAGTATGGGTAACGGTGTTGCAAATGATAACTTTGTTACTACTGCAAAAATAAATACCGTTACGCAGTTGGATATTTCCAACTTATCCATAAGCGATGCAACCGGAATTGAAGATTTTACGGCACTTACCAACTTAAATTGTGCCAATAACAGTATTTCGGTATTGGATTTAGGGCAAAACACCTCCTTAGCGTTTTTAGATTGTAGCAATAACAACATTCCTTCTTTAAATTTATTGGGTAACATTTCGTTACAAGCCGTTACTTGTAACAACAACAATATGGACGATTTAAATATTGCACCCAACAGTTTGGCATATTTATACTGCCAAAATAATAAGTTACAGCAGTTGGATTTAAGCCAAATGTACAACCTTATTGAAGTGGTTTGTAATAACAACCAAATAAGTAATTTAGATGTACTAAATAGTGGTGCCAATCTGTCGGTTTTACTGTGTAATGATAACCAACTTACCGGAATTAACACCGATGCTAATGTTAATTTGATAAAATTGTACTGTCAAAATAATGCCATTACCTCATTGAATTTAACCACCAACACCACACTTGAAGAATTAGATTGTAGCGACAATAATCTTACAACGCTTGATGTAACCCAAAACACACAATTAGGATTACTGTATTGTTCAGCCAATTCCTTAACAGCGTTAAACGTTACCCAAAATACCAATTTAACAGAGTTAAAATGTAATGTGAACCAATTAAGTTCCTTAGATGTATCTCAGAATACACAATTAGATGTATTGGATTGTACAGGAAACCAATTAAGTCAATTAAATACCGCTTATTTGCCATTATTAACCCAATTGTATTGTGGTTCTAACCAATTAACATCGATTGATGTATCGGCAAATACCATTTTAATAATGCTATGGATTAACGGAAACCAAATCGAAACATTAGACCTAAGTAACAATGCATACTTTAACTCTTTGTTAGCTTTTGATAACCCGAATCTGTACCAACTAGATATAAAAAACGGAAACAACAGTAACCAGTCGGGAAGTAATTTTAACATAAGTAACTGTCCGTTATTAACCTGCGTTCAAGTAGATGATGTGGCTTATAGCGATGCCAATTGGACAAATAAAGATCCGCAAACCTATTACAACACCAATTGTCCCATAGTAACCGTATGGTCGGGAAGTGCTTGGTCTAATGGCGAACCGGATTCTACCACCAATGCAATTATAAGAGGATACTTTAATACCACAAGCAACGCCAATTCCGGTTTAAATGCTAATAATTTGGTTATTGAAAATGGCGTTTCGTTAACTGTAGACACCGGAACTCCGGTTAATGTTACCAACGATATTACTGTAAATGGTAATCTTTATATAAATCCGGAAGCAATATTGGTACAACAATTAAATACAGCAAAAACATATAACAACGGAACGATCAAGGTATACATTCTAACGCCCAACCTCGCATCTCGCGACTTTATGGTTATGGGAAGCCCTATGACCGCCGAAACACGTAACGGCGTATTTAACAGTGCTTTCTTGGTGCTTAATCATACTACGGCAAACTTTGTACCCAATCCCGATGTTGCCGCTGCTTTCCCCTCTGCCGAAAATTTTGCCGATGATAATTATGATAACTGGAATCCTTACAGCGGTACTATAAATCCCGGCGAAGGATACATCGTACGCCCGCAAGCCGGCTACGGACAACCTGGAGGTGTGTTTAGTATGACCTACCAACAAGGTACGTTAAACAGCGGTACCGTTAACTTTAACGTGGTGTATAACACCAGTAAGAACGATAGCCCGAATGTATTGGCAAATCCTTATGCCAGTGCTATTTATGCCGATGACTTTATCAATGCCAACAGTATGATAGACGAGGTATATTTCTGGGAACATCTTACACCTCCTTCTGCTTCATTACCCGGAGCCGGAACAATGAATTTTTCTATGGAAGACATCTCGATGTACAATCTGCTTGGCGGAACACCCGCAGCCAGTGACCCCGGAACTTCAACCACACCCAACGGATACATATCAACAGGGCAAGGTTTCGGCATTAAAGCTACTGCTTCCGGTGTTGCGTTTTTTGAAAATAGTATGAGAGATTTAAACGTAAACAATACCCTTAGAAATCCGGTAGATAAAGACAGGGTTTGGTTAACGGTTCGCACCAACCAATACGAAATGCAAAACACCACCTTAGTTGGTTTTACCAATGTTACTACCCAAGAGTTTGATAACGGTTACGACTCTCGCAGATTGGCAACCGTAGTATCGTTGTATTCACATCTTCCTAACGGAGATATGGAACTCGGTATTCAAGCAAGAGAAGCCTTTAACGAAGATATCGAAATCCCAATGGGCTTTTCAACCCTGATTGATGCCGATACCGAATACAAAATAGGCATTGCCGATATACAAGGAGCAAACCTTGAACAAGCGGAAGTTTATCTGATAGACACACTTCTTGGGATTACAACAGACCTAAACCAAGACAGTTATTCGTTTACTTCCGGTAAGGAAACCCATAACAACCGGTTTATCTTACTATTCCGGAATCCTGAACTAAGCGTTCAAGATTATGCACTTGCTAACGTGATGGTGTATCCTAATCCAACTAACGGTGTTGTTACAATAGTTTCACCCGATAACCAAATACAGCAATTAAACTTGTTCGACCTGCAAGGAAGAAAAATACGAAGTAAAAAAGCCGGTGGCTCGCAACAGTTTCAGTTGGACCTGTCGCAATTGGATAATGCTGTTTACTTTTTAGAAATAATTACTTCCAAAGGAAAAACAGTACAACGTATTATTAAAAAGTAAAAAAAATGAAAACAATAGATGCAATTTTATTATTCATAATAAAAACGGTGATTCTCTTTTTCTTTTTTCCCCACAAAGTACAAAAAGAAAACAAAGAGGTTTTTGATTAATTCTGTTTTATGCCCCCTTACTAAAGGGGGTTTTTTTGCTATGGCAAAAATGAGCCACAATATGGCAAATTTGCGCCTATAATTTTCCTACACGTAAATTACCTTTGGTTTAAATTTAAAAACATAGCGTCATGAAATTAAAAATTAGTTTACTGTTCCTTGCATTATGCGGGCAGTTAAATGCACAGGTTGGTATTGGTAACACAACACCGCAAGAAAAATTAGATGTATCCGGAGCAGTAAAGATTGGTAATACTACCAATACAAATGCTGGAGCAATACGGTGGACAGGAACCGATTTTGAAGGCTACACAGGTACCGTTTGGAAATCCTTAACCAAACAAGATGATGCCGATTTTTTTAAAAAAGGAACCACAAACATTGCAACAAGTATTAACGATAGTATCTATACCAATGGAGCTTTAGGAATAGGAAAAAATAATCCTGCATATCTATTAGATATTGAAAAAAATGTAGGCTCAAATGCACTGAATATTAATATGAAAGATGCTTCTTTCATAGGAGATTCAAAAGCAATAAATCTTATAATAAATTCAAATAGTGCTTCACCTTTGTTTCCTAACGATATTTATGGAGTTTCAAATACAATTTCTAGTTCTAGTAGAGGTAATGTTTATGGTTTTCATAATAAAATAACAATACCACTTGGCCCAGATCCTACAGTTTATGGTAGTTATCATTTAATTAGTAATAGTGGAGATGGTGATACTTATGGTATGTATTTAGATATTACAGGAAGTACAAGTAATACTACTTTTCCTGATACTTATGGAATTTATTCTAAAGTAAATACAGGTTATGCAGGGTATTTTTTAGGGGAAGTATCTATAGGTACTACCACATCAAACAATTATATCCTTCCAACTTCAAGAGGAGCCGATAAACAAATTTTGCAAACTGATGCTGGCGGTTATTTATCTTGGGTAGATGCACCAGAAAATTCTTGGAATATAACAGGAAATGCAGGTACGGTTTCCAGTACAAACTTTATTGGAACAACAGATAACGTAAATCTTGTTTTTAAAACCAATAATGTTCAAAGAATGATACTGGATAACTCGGGTCGTTTGGGTATAAACATATCCAATCCACAAGAAACGTTACATATAGATGGAAGCATAAGAACAGATAATTTTTCAGGAAATTATTGGAAAGTATATATAGATACTTTTGACGATTATAACTTTAATTACAATGGCACATTAAAATCGTATATTAATGATGCCGATGGTAGTTATAATATTGTATCAGATCGAAGATTAAAAAAAGACATCAAAAAAATGGATAATAAAGTTGCAGAAAAAGTACTGCAATTAAACCCGGTAACGTATTCCTACAAAAGCGATAATTCTAACAAAAAACAAGATGGTTTTATCGCACAAGAAGTTCAAAAACTATTCCCAGAATTGGTAACTGTTAAAAAAACAAAAAAGGGAGAATTTTTAACACTAAGATACGATGCTTTTTCTGTTTTAGCCATTAAAACCATTCAAAAACAACAAAAAGAAATTGATGTTTTAAAAGAAGAAGTTCAGAAATTAAAAGAACTTGAAAAGCGTATTCTTCAATTAGAAAATAATTAAAATTTTAAAAAGAAAAAAAACATAGTGTTATGAAATTAAAAATTAGTTTACTTTTCCTTGTATTATGCGTGCAGTTACAAGCACAAGTTGGTATTGGTACAACAAACCCAAATGCTACATTAGAAATTAATGCTACAAACCCAAATTCACCACAGCCTAATGATGGAATTTTAATCCCCAGAGTAAATAATTTTCCCGCTACCAATCCAGGAGCAGGTCAACACGCAATGATGATTTTTTTAGTTAATCCTCAAGGTTCATACCCTGAGGGGTTTTATTATTGGGATGCTAATTATCAAGAGTGGATTCCTGTGAGTATAGATAATGATACAACTAATGAAATACAAGACCTTCAATTAATCGATTCAAATTTAGGATTAAGTGGTAGCAACCAAACTGTAAATATGAGAAGGTATATGGATTTAAAATTCCCTGACGGATTTGCAAATATCATACCTGTTGAAAATGCTATTACTTATACCGTTCCACAAGGTAAAAATTTGTATATAACTTCTGGTTCAAATATAACATTTAGCATAGTCATAAATAATTCGATTAATAGTTTATATCACACTGAATCTGAATTTGCTAACACTAATTTACTTCCTAGTCCCATCATAGTAAAATCCGGTGATACAGCAAGTACAGGTGGTTCTGCAAATTTTAATGGTTTTATAGTTGATGCAACTGTTACACCGGTACATATATACGAAGGAAATATCTATACCGTTCCTGCAAATAAAATATTAGTAATTATAGGAGCACACAAGCATTCAGCAACTATTGGTTATTTAAAAAAAATCCTTGCTAATAATTATCAGCAGGAAGTTTATTCTAAAAAATATTTACAGGAATTTAATAACCCCATTTTTTTTGATGCCGGTTCTAAGTTAATAACCACTGGTTTAAGAATTTGGGGATACCTTATGGATAAATAGAAATACTTCTATTAAGCTCGATTATTTAACTTTTATTTGAATAGCTTTTACTGTATACCCTTAAGTTTTGACAGGCAATTTGTATATAGAAAAGAAAATTAATTTTATTACTACGTACGGTATGCCGAGTTTGTACCACCCTTGGTAAAAGCCGTACAAGAACAGCAAGAAATGTTAAACAATATAGAAAAGGATATAAGTTACCTAACAGAAAACACCAATAAAATAAACTTACTGAAACAAAAAATTAAAGATTTAGAAAAAAGAAACAAATAGGGCTAACACTTTTTTAATGACGCTAATTGTTGTTAGCAAGTTTCTTTTATACCCCGACAGAAATCTCCCCATAGTAGTCGGGGTTTTTTATTTATAATGGTTGTACTATGTAAATGTGATTTTATATTTTTGAAGAAATTTAAACAACTTTGAAAGATACACCCAAACATCAAGGAATGCGAAATAAACTGGTAGAAACCCTTATTAAAAAAGGAATTCAAGATGCTCGTGTG
>JALWYP010000231.1 GCA_026992695.1 Flavobacteriaceae bacterium | reverse complement strand
CTTCGGTTTTAAACTGGATTTCGTAAAGGTTTTTATAATACCCGTTTTTAAGCCGGAGCAACTCTTTATGCGATCCTATTTCTACCACTTTTCCGGCATCCATAACAATAATCTTATCGGCTTTTTTAATAGTTGCCAATCGGTGAGCAATAATAATAGATGTTCGTCCTTTGGTTATTTTATCGGTTGCTATTTGTATTAACTCTTCAGAATACGAATCGATAGAAGAAGTAGCTTCATCTAAAATTAAAATACTGGGATTGCTTACATAGGCGCGTAAAAAAGCAAGCAATTGCCGTTGCCCCGAAGAAAGCATTGCTCCGCGTTCCTTTACATTATAATGATACCCTCCGGGAAGCGACATAATAAACTCGTGTACCCCTATTTTTTTTGCTGCCTGTATTACCTGCTCTTCGGTAATTGCAGGGTTTTTTAGAGTAATATTATTTAAAATGCTATCGGCAAATAAAAACACATCCTGTAGTACAACCGCTATATGACTTCGAAGGGATTGAAGCGTATAGTCTTGAATAGAAACACCATCAATTAAAATAGTGCCACTGTTAATTTCGTAAAACCTGTTTAACAAATTAATAATGGTTGTTTTTCCGGCACCGGTTGCTCCCACAATAGCAACGGTTTCACCGGATTTTACTTTAAAAAAAATTCCTTTTATTACCTCGACATCTTTCACATAACCAAAATGTACATCTTTAAATTCAATTTCACCTTTAGTAGAAGTAAGTTCGACAGTACCGGTATCTTCGATTTCGGCTTGGGTGTCTAATACATCAAACACTCGTTTTGCAGCTACCATACCCATTTGAAGCGTATTAAACTTATCGGCTATTTGACGTAAAGGTCTAAACAACATTTGCGAAAGTTCTATAAAAGCAACCACTACTCCCAAGGTAATACCTCCTCCTTCGGCTGCATTTAAACCTCCGTACCACACCACCAAACCTATGACAATAGACGAAGACATCTCTGCAATAGGAAAGAAAATAGAATTGTACCAAACGGTTTTAATCCACGCTTTTTTATGTTTTTCATTAATTTCTTTAAACTGCTTATATTGGTTTTCTTCTTGCGAAAATAACTGAACGATTTTCATTCCGGTGAGTCGTTCTTGCACAAACGAATTTAGATTAGAAACCTGTGAGCGTACATCTTCAAAGGCTTTTTTCATCGCGCGTTGAAACAGCCTTGTTGCATATAAAATTAACGGAAGTATTGCAAAAACAAATAACGATAATTGCCAACTCTTATAAATCATTACACCAATAATTACTCCCATTTTCAGCAAGTCGCTAATAATCATAAACAACCCTTGACTAAAAATACTGGCAATGGTTTCCACATCATTTACAGCTCTGGTGGTTAATCGCCCTACTGCACTAGTGTTAAAATATTGCAACTTAAATCGCATCATTTTATTAAATAATGAAATGCGAAGGTCCCTAATAATATGCTGTCCTAACCAATTGGCAAAATAGATAAACGAAAACAAAAAAAGTGCTTCAGCTACTAAAACACCTATCATTAAAACAATATAAAAAATGAGTTTATCCCCTTGCCGTGGCACAATAGAATGGTCTATAGCAAGCTGAAGTAAATGAGGTCTTAAAACTCCTAACACCGAAAGCATAATAGCAGCAAAGCCTACATAAATAAATGTATAACGATACGCTCTTGTGTATTTTAATAACCGTTTAAAAAGTTTAAAATCAAATGCTTTGGCTTCTTCTTTCATATATGCTACTCTTTATTAAATAGAAAGAGTTTTGTTT
>JALWYP010000230.1 GCA_026992695.1 Flavobacteriaceae bacterium | reverse complement strand
ACTGAAAACGTAATTGGCACAGCACGTTTCAATGCACTTGGTGGTGCTTTTGGAACACTTGGAGGCGATTTATCTGCCGTCTCAATCAATCCTGCAGGAAGTGCTGTTTTTTTAAAAAATGCTGCTTCGGTTTCATTAAATATTTCAGATGTTACTAACAAGGCTTCTTATTTTTCAACAAAAAGCAATGTAAATCATACCAACACAGATTTTAACCAAGCCGGATTTGTATTTGTTTTTAATACCAACAATCAAGAATCAGATTGGAATAAATTCACAGTAGGGCTAAATTTTGAAACTTCTCAAAATTTTGATCAAAACCTATTCGTAAAAGGTGTTGGCAATACTTCTATTGGAAATTTTTTCTTACAACAAGCACAAGGAGTTCCTCTAGATTTACTTCAGCTACAAGGTGGTGAAACCATATCGGATTTATACAGTTATCTTGGAGAGAACTTCGGCACCTCTTATCAAAATGCTTTTTTAGGATATCAAGGATTTATTTTTGATCCTGTTGATGCTAATGATACCGAAAATACACTTTACACATCAACTATTGCCGGTGGAGATTTTAATCAAGAATATAGTTTTATCACACGTGGTTTTAATGCAAAATATTCGTTCAATCTTGCTACACAATATCGAAAGAAATTATATTTTGGAATAAACTTAAACTCCCATTCTATTGATTATTTGCAATATACTTTTTTAGAAGAACATAACAATAACAACGGAAGCACTGTAAACTATGTTGGGTTTGAAAATACTTTGCAAGTTTTAGGCAATGGGTTTTCGGCTCAAGCCGGAATAATAGCCAAAATAACTCCCGAATTTAGAGTAAGTGCTACCTATAACACTCCCACTTGGCTAACTATTAGCGAAGAAACCACGCAATATCTAGAAACAAACAGAATTAGCGGTTCTACTAATATTTTAACTACTGTAAACCCAAATGTTGTAAACCTTTTTAAAGACTACAAACTACAAACTCCCGGCAAACTAAGTGCCGGTATGGCGTATGTTTTTGGCTCACGAGGATTAGTAAGTTTAAATTATGAATACAAAGATTATTCAAAAAGCAAATTTAAACCACAAACCGAAAGTTATTTTGCAACACAAAACACATTAATAGGAAATACCTTAAAAGCTACCTCAACGATACGATTTGGAGGTGAGTATAAATACGAAAGATGGAGTTTTAGAGGAGGTTTAAGGTTTGAAGAAAGCCCATACAAAGACAATAACGTAGTAGGCGACACTACTGTTTTTTCTACCGGAGTAGGTTATGATTTTGGAGGAATATCGGTTGATGTTTCTTATTCAAACATCTCACAAACCCGCAACCAACAATTGTACAATATTGGGTTAACCTCATCATCTGCAATAGATTCTAACACAAACACCTTTGTTCTCACATTGGGTTATAACCTGTAAAAACTATTGTTAAGTAAAAAATCCCGATAACTATTTCGGGATTTTTTTTAATTTCAATTCCTTTTTAAAAACTAAAAAAATTGTTTGCTCCAACCGTAATTAATAGTTATTTTTGCCGAGCATTTTTCGGGATGTGGCGCAGTCTGGTAGCGTATACGTCTGGGGGGCGTAGGGTCGCAGGTTCAAATCCTGTCATCCCGACAAGCACGATAAGCGATGTGAAAGCATCGCTTATTTATTTTACAAGCGTACAAAACTTGTTTTGTTAAGCAAAGGAAAAAAAATAAGCAAGATACCAAAGGTATCGCTTATGGTATTTGCAAACAATGCGATGTAATAGGATTATCTAAATCCTAA
>JALWYP010000229.1 GCA_026992695.1 Flavobacteriaceae bacterium | reverse complement strand
TCCATAACCAAGTCGCTGCCCATTAAACCAAAGTAAATCTCCTTGACTACTCAACTTACCAATTACTGTAGGAAAATCGCCCCAAGAAATATAATCAAACCACACATCTCCATTAGGGAAACAAGCTACTTCTATTTCAAAGCAAGGAAAGTGCTCGATGTATATTTCTTTTTCCCAAATAAGTTGAAGACTTGTATCAAATTTCAAAATTATCCCTTTATGTAACTCAATAAAAGGGTCATGTCCATACTCAATAAGTCTCCCACTAACAATAAGGTTTCCATTTAAATCAATAGACTGCCTTTCTAGTACCAAATCTGCAGTAAACAGACCAATACTTCCATAAGGGTTTCCTAAAGAATCAACTTTCAAAATACAGGTAGCGGTATCTCCCTGCATTTCTAATCTTAGAATTATAGAAAACCCTCCATTATTTAATGCAATTACATCCTCTATTTGGGTATAATCAAATCCTCCGGGTTGTATGTTGTTGTAGTATCGAGAAAAATGCTCTATGCCTGTGTTTGCATCAAATGAAATTAACCCTAGTGTGGAATTTACATTTCCAAAATCTGTAGGTTCGCTTGAATATGGACTAAGCACGTATCTGCCATCAAAAGAAAAACGAATAAGATTTCTAAGGTAATCAAAGGCTTGGTCATTAGGATAAAAATACTTTCCCCAAACAACTCCTGTATCTATATCCGTAAGCATGACTACTGACTTTACACTATCTCCAAATATTCCTGCATTTATACCAACTACTATTTTGTTATCATACCTATCTAAGCCATTAGATATAATCGCTGCCCCAAACTGTGAAGGTTCAAAATTAAACCCTGACTCATATTCCCCTGATGAAGACAGGTTAATAATTGAATACAAACCACCAGGTAATGTTCCATTGAAGTTTTGCAATAAAATTGATAGAGAATGATCTTCGGCAACAGTCGCATTTCTATATACAACGATACCAAGGTCTTCACCGGAAGGATGTACGATGTTTTTTACAAAATTATCCTGCCCAAAGAAAAAAACACTTTGAAAAATCAAGATTTGAAATATTAGGAATCGTTTCACTACCTATTTTTATCTGGAATTGTATAACAAGATAAATGCACACTAAAAAGCCAGCCATCTAAAGCAGAATCAAAAAGTCCCTCATTGATGTTAAATTGATGGTATGTAGTTGTGGATAATTCTTCACTTCCATCATTATGAACTAAAAAGCAATTTACTTCTGTATTAACGGTAAAGTCATGAAAATCTCCTTGCGCTGTTTCTGCATATTTTACTAAAAATATTTGCGTACCGTAAGATGGAGGACCAGGTAAAGGTGGCGTGACTCCTCCTGGAGGATAAGGAACCGATGGCAAAGGCAGATAGTTTCCTAACGGTGGAGAATTGGGCTCCCACAGTTGATTCGTTCCAGTAATAGGATAATTCTCATTAATAATTCCTCCAGGCAAGATATTATAAAATTCCCATAATTCCATTCCTACCTCCGTTCCATTGGTCGTTGATAGAATTGAAATATAACACTGACAATCCTCCGCAGGATCCGGGTCCAGCGTCTTCACAGTATTATCATCAGGATAAATAAAATCGGTAGTTTGGTCAATACCTTTTTGTAGGGCGGTGGCGGTAGGGTTTTCAGTTTGCGTTAGCATTTCTTCTTTCGCACAAGAAAACGGCAGGCTAAGTAATACAGCTAATACAGCTAGTAGGCTAAGTCGGGTGTACGGGTGTACGGGTGTACGGGTGTACGGGTGTACGATTTTTGGAGTATAAG
>JALWYP010000228.1 GCA_026992695.1 Flavobacteriaceae bacterium | reverse complement strand
AAAGTATTTTAATCAAAAAAAGTTCTTTTAACACTAGTTTTAACATTTTTAAAACAATAGAATAAAAAAAAAAATGTTATCTTTAGACAGGAATTAACAATAAAAACTACTAAGCCTATAAAGAAAAAATACTTAACCTAACATTTTGTAATAATGGCTAGAGCAATGTTTGATTACACAAAAGCTGTACTTTCTAAAGTAAGTTTTGATGCTAATTTGTTCTGTAAAGAGTTAGAAAAAGCCTTAAGACGTTTACTTCCCCACGAAATTGAAGAACTACGTATTTGGGTAAATCAGCTTATAGCAGAGAAACCTCAATTAAATCAGTGTTTAATTTATCTAAAATAAGTAGTAAAACCTCGTTTATTCGAGGTTTTATTTTTATTATGTTTTACTAATTGGACTAATTATTTCTACATTCTGAAAAGCTATTGCTCCTCTAACTACTGAGGCGATTACATCATACAAAGCATTTATAATTTGCATTTTTAATTCGCTTTTCCTGTATAACATACTTACTTCTCTTGCCGGCACGGGCTCGGTAAAATGCCGTAAATATTTTTTATATTTTTCAGATAATTCCAAGGTATGCAAATAAGGTAGAAGTGTCATTCCAAGTCCTTCGTTTGATAATTTAATAAGCGTTTCAAAACTTCCGCTCTCTAGCTGAAACTGTTCGTTAGGATCATTTTTAAAAGCATTGCAAATGTTTAAAACACCATCTCTAAAACAATGACCGTCTTCTAAAAGTAATATATCATTTAAATCTAAGTCTAAACTTTCAATCTTACTTTTTGAGTACAATCTATGGGTTTCAGGAATATATCCAACAAAAGGCTCGTAATACAGCGGGCGTTCTTTAATTTTTTCTTGAAACAAAGGTGTTGCCGCAATAGCAGCATCTAATCTTCCATCAAGTAACTTATCGATAATTTCTTGAGTTGTTAACTCCTCAATTCGTAACAAGACTTTTGGATATTTATTAGTGAAGTTTTTTAAAAACATAGGAAGAAGCGTTGGTGTAATGGTAGGAATAATTCCCAATTTAAATTCTCCACCAATAAAGCCTTTTTCCTGATCTACAACATCTTGCATTCTGCGAGATTCATTAACAATGTTTCTAGCTTGTTCTACAATTTTTTCACCAACACCGGTTAACGAAATAGGTTTCTTACTTCTATCAAAAATTACAATTCCTAATTCATCTTCTAATTTTTGAATTTGCATACTCAATGTGGGTTGCGTAACAAAAACATGCTGTGCTGCTTTTGTAAAATTTTTGTGTTCGGCTACAGCCAAAACATATTTTAATTGAGTGATTGTCATCGTTTGAAATTTTAAAGCAAATATACTATTTGGTTTATTTATTTAACAACAATTTTAAAAGATTTTATCTATCGTATAGTAATTAAGAGAGATTGCATTTTTAAACAAATCAAAGAAAAAAATAAACGAACAAGAGTAATGCTTCTAAAAAAAATGTAATTTTGTGCAAACCCATAGCACAATGTTAATTATAGGAATTGCCGGAGGAACCGGAAGCGGTAAAACAACTGTTGTAAATCAAATTGTTAAAGAACTTCCCGAAGGAGAAGTTTGTGTAATTTCTCAAGATTCATATTACCATAAAACCGATTCGCTCACTTTTGAAGAACGAACCAAAATTAATTTTGATCATCCACAGGCAATAGATTTTGAATTACTTGTGTCGCATCTTCAACAACTTAAAAAAGGGAAAACTATAGAACAACCCGTTTATTCTTTTGTAGAGCATAATAGGTTAAATGAAACGC
>JALWYP010000227.1 GCA_026992695.1 Flavobacteriaceae bacterium | reverse complement strand
CTGCTCAATAGAGTGGATATCAAATTCTGAAAGTATTTTAAGCTTCTCTAATGCTTCGGTTGGAGTAAACGCTCCGTTTGCATCTACTCTGAGTTCTATTTCATTTAATGAAAATTCTTTTCTAATAAACCGAAGCAGCTCTATTTCCGAATTAAAATCAATGGCTCCTATCTTCATTTTAATACAAGTAAAACCCGAATTTACTTTTTGAATAATCTGTTTTAACATAAAGGATTTATCTCCCATCCATATCAAGCCGTTAATGGGTATAGATGCTTTTCCGGTTGAAAAAGAAGAAGGGAAAATTTTAAATTTATCCTTAGAATAAAAGGATTTAAAAGCGATTTCAACTCCAATTTGAATAGAAGGAAATTCTATTAGTTCATTTAACAATTGTTTTTCTCCCAACTCAATATTATCACAAACCCATTGAAGCTTTTCTTCATAATCGGGTCTGTCGTCTATACTTAAGCCTTTAAAAAGCCCACACTCTCCAACGCCGGTTTTATTTTTATCATAAATTTGTAAAAAGAAAGTTTCTTTCGTTTTTAAAATTCCTCTAGAAGTACCGGCAGGTTGTTTAAAGTGTAAAATATATTTTTGATAAGAGGCTTTTAGCTTCATTACAGTTCTATTGATTCGCTTACCGCCAGTAACATTAAATCTTTTCCGGCATCAAAGAATTTTCGCTTTGCCTCATCATGGTTAATTTCTATAAAACCAAAAGTATCATAATGAACACCCAGTATTTTATCGCATTGCAAAAAATCGGCAGCAATAACAGCATCATCTATCCCCATTGTAAAATTATCGCCTATTGGAAGTATGGCTAAGTCTAATTTTGTTTGCATAGCAATAAGCTTCATATCCATTGTTAGGGCAGTATCGCCTGCGATATAAATATTTTTGTGTTCCCCTTCAATAACAAATCCTCCGGGTTGCCCACCGTAGGTTCCGTCTTCAAACGAACTGGTATGAACTGCGTTTACGTACTTCACTTTTCCGAAATCAAATTGCCAAGATCCGCCATGATTCATAGGGTGAACGGTAATTCCTTTGGCTTGATAATACATGGCGATTTCGTAATTACTCACTATTACAGCTCCGGTATTTTTAGCTATCATTTCTGCATCTTGTACGTGATCAAAATGAGCGTGCGTAAGCAATATGTAATCGGCTTTAAGGTCTAACGGATTTACTTTGTCTTTAGAAAGCGGATTGCCAGTAATAAAGGGGTCTACTAAAATATGTTTTTCTGAAACTTCAATAGCAAGCGTATTTTGCCCAAAAAAAGTAATTTTCATCTGTTTAAAATTTTATACTTAATTAAATTAATAGAAATTATAAAATTAGAATTATCCGGAATCATTTCGCCTTTACAAAAACTTGTCTTAATCACTCTAAGTAAGTTATGCTTAAAAAAGTTTATACTCATTTTATAATGCAACTATTTTATAATGTAAAGTTACAATTTTATAAAAATCTAGAGTTATTGAATAATAATTTTTTTAGTAATCGAAGCATTAGAAGTTGCATCTACTAAATTTAAAAAATAAATTCCCTTGCTTAGTTTGTAAACTTCTATGGTATTATAAGTGTTGTTTAAAGAGCCTTCAAATATCTTTTTTCCGGACACATCAACCATTTTAAAAACCAGATTAGGGTATCTGTTATTTTCAATATACAACACTTCACTAGTTGGATTGGGGTATATTTGTAAAGTCCCTTCTTGCTCAAAATCGGGTGTATTTAATATATTTTTTATGGTTTCGGTGGTGTACGCACCCGTATTAG
>JALWYP010000226.1 GCA_026992695.1 Flavobacteriaceae bacterium | reverse complement strand
TTATATTTCCAACCGTATAATCGTTGCGATTCTCTATTTCTTAAAAAATTATACGCAGCAACCAATTCGTTTTGTACAGCAATATAGGTTTTATAAGAGGTAAGCCTGTCACTTTTTACCGAGATAATAGCTTTATCCGGGTTGTCTGATGAATTAGGATCTCGTTTTCCCTTACAATAGTTGCAGTAACCCGGGTCACTACTAAGGAAACCTCCATTATCTAAAAAATCTATTGCTGCTTGACGTAAATCTTTAAGCTTCATTGGTGCTTCCTCCACAAGTAATTGGTCATCTTTATTTACCAAAACTTCAAAAAGATTCTTCTTTTTAATATTGATATCTTCTTTTTGTTCAACTTTTGGTGGTAAATTTCTAGCAATCCCTTTGTCTTTTTCAATAGTAGTTGTTACTAGGAAAAAGATAAGCAATAGAAAGGCAATATCTGCCATAGATCCTGCATTTACCTCGGGTGTAGATCGTCTTGCCATAGTTTCTAATTTGAGAATTTACGTACGCTACTCCATACCATCGTGCCAATTGCTAAAATAATTAAGATATAAAAAGTTCTTAATCCTGTTCCTACCCAATGAGAAGCACTTTCAGAAATATTTTTGCCATCTACAAGTGGTAAGCTATTTGCATCACTTCCTGTAGACATAACATATGCTATTAAAACTACAGCAAGAAAGGCCGCAACGGTTATAATTGTTTTTTTGATGTTTCCAGCAAATATTCCTTGAATAGAAAAAACTAAAACAAAGAGTACTACAATTGCTAGCATAACATACGCTACGTAAAGTAACCAATCTATAGTAGGTACATTTTCTCCATTTGCTAATGTTTCTACAATGGACTTATCGCCTGCTGACCAAATCATTGCAAAAAATGCAATTCCGGCAATACTAAGCACGATAGCCACTATTTTTAATATTTTATATAAACCCATTATACTTGGTGTTTTAGATTAGTTATTCTTGTTTTTGTAATTTACCAACATGTCTATTAAAGTAATAGATGCATCTTCCATGCTGTTTACAATACTGTCTATTTTTGCAATAATGTAGTTATAGAATATTTGTAATATAATAGCAACAATTAGACCAAATACAGTTGTAAGAAGTGCTACTTTAATACCTCCGGCTACTAATGAAGGGTTCATATCTCCGGCAGCTTGAATTTTATCAAAGGCTTGAATCATCCCTATTACTGTACCCATGAACCCAAGCATTGGGGCTAATGCGATAAATAACGATATCCAAGAAACATTCTTTTCTAGTTGCCCCATTTGTACCCCTCCGTAGGCAACAACAGCTTTTTCAGCAGCTTCGGGACCTTCGTTGGCACGGTCTAGACCTTGATAATAAATAGATGCAACAGGTCCTTTTGTGTTTCTACAAACTTCTTTTGCAGCTTCAATTCCTCCGCTATTAAGAGCTTCTTCTACTTGTTGCGCTAATTTTTTAGTGTTTGTTGTAGAAAGGTTTAAGTAAATAATTCGCTCAATTGCAATTGCAAGACCAAGAATAAGACATAAAAGTACAATTCCCATAAATCCGGGACCTCCTTCTACAAATCGATCTTTTAATTCTTGATGAAAGGGTTTGTCCTCTGCATCGGCTGCGGGCTCTTCGTCCTGAACAACTGTAATTGTTGCAGCATTTACTAGTGTGTTGCTGGTTGTTGTTTTTGCATTTGCATTAAAACTACCTGCAAAAATCATGATGGCAAGTGCCAGAATAGAAAATAATTTTTTCATTGTTATTTGACTTAAAGTTTGTTTTTAGTTAAAGATTTAAAG
>JALWYP010000225.1 GCA_026992695.1 Flavobacteriaceae bacterium | reverse complement strand
ATCTTGTTCGGTTGAAGAAAAAAGGCAATTTTTTAATTTTCCGTCTGCGGTTAATCGCAACCTGTTACAACTATCACAAAACGGATTGGTAACCGAAGAAATAATAGCAAAGCTTCCTTTGTAGCCTTTTATTTTATAGTTTTTGGAAGTGTCGTTTGGTGCATCTTGTAAACGAATGAGTTGGTCTTTTAAAAAATATTTTTCAACTTGTGTTAAAATTTCTTTTTGTGAAACCAATTTGCTTTTATTCCACTTATTCCCGTCAAAAGGCATAAACTCGATAAACCGAAAGGTAACCGGAAGGTCTTTAGTAAGATTAATAAAATCTATTATTTCGTTATCGTTAAAATCTTTTATTAGTACAGCGTTTATTTTAACGTTAAAACCTTTGTTTACCAGTAACAACAAATTATTATATACTTTGGTAAAGTCATCTCTTCGTGTTATTTCTTTAAATTTTTCGGCAATAAGCGTGTCAAGACTAATGTTAATGTTGTTTATTTTATTCTTTTTTAAAGTTTCAATATGCTTATTAATAGTAACGCCATTTGTGGTAATTGCCAGTTCAACATTTAGAGAAGCCAGTTTTTCAAAAATAAAACCAATATCCTTTCTAATAAAAGGTTCGCCACCTGTTAAGCGAATTTTGTTTACGCCGTTATCTACAAAAATTTTGGCAATTTCGTATATTTCTTCATAGCGCATTAAGTGTTCACGAGGAGTTAGTGAAATGCCTTCTGCCGGCATACAATACGTGCAACGCAAGTTACAACGCTCAATTAGTGAAATACGCAGATAGGTGTGTTTTCTGTTAAAAGAATCTGTGAGAATGTTTTTGCTTTTAGTCATTCGCTATGTCCTCCTCCTTTTAAAATTCCGAAAAGATGTATCACCGACGGAAAAACGGCTTCCATCGATTCTTTTGCGCCATTGGTAGATCCCGGAAGTGCTAAGATTAAACTTTTACCCATAATTCCGGCAACACTACGTGAGAGCATGGCATAAGGTGTACGGTTTTGCCCGTAATTGCGAATGGCTTCTTCAATACCCGGAATACGTTGGTCAAGCAACGGAACAATAGCCTCCGGAGTAACATCGCGAGGTGACAATCCGGTGCCTCCTGTAAATATAATTATGTTTATTCCTTTTTGGCTATACGTTTTTGCTTTTTGTTGAATGAGTTCTTTTTCATCCGGGATAATCTCGTAAGAAGAAATCGCTACACTGCTTTCTTCCAGTTTTTTACAAACGGCTTTCCCTGCTTTGTCTTCTTTTTCGCCGGCAGAAATACTATCGGAACAAACTAGCACCGCAGCCGTTAAAGACTCTCTAAATCGGTTTTTAAAACTAGATTTTCCGCCTTTTTTACTAAGGAGTTTAATATGGTAAATTTCAACCCCTTTGTCTATGGGTTTTAGCATATCATACATTGTAAGTGCTACCACACTGGCGCCGTGCATAGCTTCTACCTCTACGCCGGTTTTATAAATGGTTTTTACGGTAATGGTAATGGCAATTTCCAATTGGTTAATTTCAAAATCGATACCGGTAAATTCTATAGGTAACGGATGGCAATCGGGTACTAAAACGGGTGTTTTTTTAACGCCTAACAAACCGGCGACTTTACTTATTTCAAACACATTGCCCTTAGGAACTGTGTTGTTTTTAAGCGCATCAATAGTTTCTTGCTTGCTTACTTTTACAATGGCTCGTGCCGTAGCAACCCGTAATGTATTATTTTTATGTGTGATGTCTACCATTTTATTTTTATAGAGAAAGGCAAAGATAATGGAAAATGAATTACGAATTACGAATTACGAATTTTGAGGTGTGAGTTTGTGAGTTTGTGAGTTTGTGAGTTTGTGAGTTGTTGAGTTGTTGAGTTTTGAGCCTGTTTGCCGTTAAATAGATTATGAAAAGTTGTCCTGCAAGGTTTCAGAAAAAACAAGCGATGGCAACCTTGTAGGTATAAAATTGGATTTTTTATTGAAAAATGAATAAGTAATTCTGAATTTAGAAAACTACTTTTATTAGTAAAATCTCTAAAGAAAAAAGACCTGCCTAAAAATTAATACCAAAAATTCTTTTAACTCCTTAAAAAAAGTTGCAAATTTGCACCCGCTTTAAAAACAAGCGATTAATTAATCTAAAACAAAAAAATGAAATCTATTACAATCAACGGATCTAAAAGAGAAAACGTAGGCAAAACAGCAACCAAAGCCTTACGTAATGCTGATAAGGTTCCTTGCGTGGTTTACGGAGGAGAACAACCCATACACTTTTCAGCAGATTATTTGGCATTTAAAGACTTGGTGTATACTCCAAACGTACACACAGTTGTAGTTAAGTTAAACGATGGAACAGAAGTAAACGCTATTATGCAAGACATTCAGTTTCACCCGGTTACCGATCGTATTTTACATATTGATTTTTATCAAATATTTGATGATAAAGAAGTAACGATGGAAATTCCTGTACGCATTGTAGGTAACTCAGTAGGAGTTAGAAACGGAGGAGTCCTTAGAGTTATTAGTCGAAAACTTAGAGTAAAAGCAGTACCTGCAAATTTACCCGATTTTATTGATGCCGATATTTCTAATATGAAAATTGGAAACAAAATGTATATCGCTGATTTACCACAAGAAGGATTTAAAATTATGCATCCTGATAATATCGTGGTATGTCAAATTAGAAGATCTCGTGCTGCCTTAGTGGTTGAAACCGATGACGAAGATGAAGATGAGGCTGGAGAAGCTGCTGAAGGTGATGAAACTCCTGCTGAAGGAGGAAACGAATAACCTTGCTTTTATAGAAATATTTAAAAACATCCCTTTTTCGGGATGTTTTTTTATTTTTACCAAAAATTAAACAGTATGTTTTCTTGGTTTAGAAAACTTTTTGGAAATAATACGATACTAAATTCAGATACATCGAAGGATGTACAAGACCCTATGAAAAAATTTCTTATAGTCGGATTGGGAAACATTGGTGAAAAATACCAAAACACCCGACATAATATTGGATTTACCATACTGGATTATTTTGCTAAAAAAGAAGGATTTTCATTTGAATCTAATAGATTGGGTGATATAGCAAAACACAAAATTAAAGGTCGAACGGTGGTATTTTTAAAACCGAGTACGTATATGAATTTAAGCGGAAAAGCCGTTAAATATTGGTTGGATAAAGAAAAAATTCCGTTGGAAAACTTGCTGGTAATCACCGATGACTTAAATCTTGCATTTGGCACCATTCGTATTAAAACCAAAGGAAGCGACGGTGGACATAACGGCTTAAAAGACATTCAAAATACCTTGCAGACCACAAAGTATAACAGATTTAGATTTGGAATTAACGATGCTTTTTCAAAAGGAAAACAGGTTGATTATGTATTGGGCGAATGGACCGATGAAGAAAAAGAAAAACTACCCGAACGTCTTGAAAAAGCTTCAGAAGTACTTAACTCCTTTCCGCTTGCCGGTATTTCTAACACCATGAATTCTTTTAATAACAAATAAGTGAAGCAATATTCTTCTATTTCGAAATACCAAAACAAACAGGCTTCTATTTTAACAGTAGGTACTTTTGACGGTGTTCACTTAGGACATAAAGCCATTTTAAACCAACTGGTACATACCGCCGAAAAAGAGCAACTGGCTTCGGTAGTACTCACTTTTTTTCCGCATCCCAGAATGGTATTACACAACGATACCGATATTAAACTCATTAACACCATTGACGAACGCATTGAATTACTTCAAAAAACAGGATTGCAACATGTTATTATTCATCCATTTACTAAAGAATTTTCGCGTTTAACGGCACTGGAATATGTACGAGATATTTTAGTACACCAACTTCATATTAAAAAAATAATTGTTGGGTACGACCATCATTTTGGAAGAAACCGAACTGCCACGTTAACCGATTTGGAAGATTTTGGAAACACTTTTGGCTTTGAAGTTATTGAAATTAGCGCTCAACAAAGCAACGACATTGCCATAAGCTCTACCAAAATTAGAAATGCATTACTACAAGGAGATGTAACCACCGCAAACACCTATTTGGGTTATCACTTTATGCTCACCGGAACGGTAGTAAAAGGAAAAAATATTGGGACAAACATTGGGTTTCCTACTGCCAATCTTATGGTTAAAGAAACCTATAAACTTATCCCGAAAAACGGGGTGTATGTTGTGCAAGCAAATCTGGCAGGAACACATTGTTACGGCATTACCAATATTGGTACAAACCCAACAGTGGGCGGAACCGTTAAAACCATTGAAACGCATTTTTTAGATTTTAATGATAATCTGTATAACCAAAATCTTCGTATTGAGTTTCTTACTCGAATAAGAGACGAATACACCTTTTCCTCATTAGAACAACTAAAAAAAGCCATTGCAGCGGACGAGGCATTTGCAAGGAATTTTATAAAACACCTCTGATTTTTTTTACCATTAAGAAATTAAGGAAGGTTAAGAAAACATAAACCTTAATGAAACGTAATGCCTAAATGGTTCAAGTATATCTTTTTTAAAATAAACTCCTATGTAGTTTTGAAAACCTTATAAGGCTATGTAACTTTGCGGTTCAAATTTTTTGATAATGTTACAGATAAATAAAATTAGAGAAAATAAAGACGCCTATATTCAGGCATTAAACAAACGAGGGTTTGATGCAACCGAAGTTTTTGACAAGGCGTTACAGTTAGACCAAGACCGTCGTGCTACCCAAACCCGGTTAGACGAGTTATTAGCACAATCCAATACATTTTCAAAAGAAATAGGAATGCTTTTTAAAAACGGGGAAGTTCAAAAAGCCAATTTGCTTAAAGAAAAAACCGGACAGCTAAAAGAGCAATCAAAAGAATTACAAGAAAAGTTGAATACTTTGGTAGAAGAACTTCAGCAAGTGCTTTATACCATACCTAATATTCCTAATAAATTAGTACCTGCCGGAACAGACGAAAACGATAACGAAGTTGTCTTTAAAGAAGGCGAAATTCCTACTTTATTTGAAGGAGCTTTACCGCATTGGGAATTGGCAAAAAAATACGATTTAATAAACTTTGAATTGGGTGTAAAAATTACCGGAGCCGGTTTTCCGGTTTATAAAGGAAAAGGAGCTAGATTACAACGTGCTTTAATTGCTTATTTTCTGGATAAAAACACCCAAGCCGGCTACACCGAATACCAAGTACCGCATTTGGTAAATGAAGCTTCGGGATTCGGCACCGGACAATTACCCGACAAAGAAGGTCAAATGTACCACGTAACGGGAGATAATTTATACCTTATTCCTACGGCTGAAGTACCGGTAACCAATCTTTTTAGAGGCGATTTGTTAATGCATAATGACTTACCCGTTACCTGTACCGGTTATACTCCGTGTTTTAGACGCGAAGCCGGAAGTTACGGCGCACACGTTAGAGGATTAAACCGTTTGCACCAATTTGATAAAGTGGAAATTGTACGTATCGAGCATCCCGAAAACAGTTACAAAGCCTTAGACCAAATGGTAGAACACGTAAAAGAAATACTAAGAGAATTAAAACTCCCTTTCCGGATTTTACGTCTTTGTGGAGGCGATTTAGGCTTTACTTCTGCTTTAACTTATGATTTTGAAGTGTTTTCTACCGCACAAGACCGTTGGTTAGAAATTTCTTCGGTTTCTAACTTTGAGACTTTTCAAGCCAACCGACTAAAATTACGTTTTAAAGATAGTAACGGAAAAAACAAATTGGCACATACGCTTAACGGAAGCTCGTTAGCCTTGCCTCGCGTACTTGCCGGAATTTTAGAAAATTACCAAACTCCAACCGGAATTAAAATACCGGAGGTTTTGGTGCCGTATTGTGGATTTAACACGATAGATTAACCCGCATTATTATCGGGGAAAGAAATACCCCAAATTTGGGTGTTTTCAGAATCCTGAACTTTTAAAAACAATTTATTGAAAATTTTGTATATTTGGGTGGTTGCTATAATTTTAGGATGAATAAATACATCAAAATATTAGTTTTATTTTTAACAATATCTGCTTGCGTACAAAAGACTACTGATATGAAAACCACTAAAAACGCAACTGAAAAATTTATAGCATTTATAGCAAAAAAAAAGTTTGTTGCAGAAAATCATTATCCCGGAATTTCAAACAAAAAAATGCAACCAATTTTTACGGAAAAAATTAATAAAATTGCGTCTGATTTTAAAGCTGTTTCGGTATCTAAGAATCCAACTGACAAAAAATATCAAAAGAAAATTGGAATCGGTCTTTCAAGGTTTGCCGATGTTTATTTAGAGTTAGATACAGAAGATAAAGAAAGAGTTTGCAAATACATAGAGGAATTAATGGACATCGACGGGTTAAAAAGCAA
>JALWYP010000224.1 GCA_026992695.1 Flavobacteriaceae bacterium | reverse complement strand
TCGGTGGGTATTTTTAACGGGATAGTAAAATATATTTCCGAACATAAAGAGGATAAACAACAATTACAAAAGCTATTTTCAACAGCTTTTGTTTTTACACTTTTTGCCAGTCTTACCACATTTTTTGTGCTGTTCTTTTTTTCAGAAGCGATTAGTGATTTTTTCTTCTTTTCAAAAGAGTATGCTTTTATCATAAAAATTGTTGCTGTAATGGCTCCTTTTATTGCCGTTCAACGAGTGTTTAACGGAGTGGTAAATGGCTTGTCTAAGTATAAAAGTTTTTCAAAAATTGAGTTAACCGCCTATTTGTTTTCTGCCGCACTCACGCTTTTTGGGTTATATAAATACAATCTGGACGGAGTACTAATTGCTATTGCTATTATTCCCTTAGTGCAAGTATTGGTTATGTTGGTAATCTTTATAAAAGTGTTACGGGAATATGTTCAGTTCTCTAAATTAAAATTTGCAACACCACTTGCAAAAAGTTTATTGGCTTTTTCGTTAATGTCTTTTGTTTCAACTATTTTATTAAATTTTTTAGAAACTGACATTAGAGGAATGATAGCCGATAAAATTGGAAATTCTGATGCAGATATATGGACGGCAATAACCATTTTATCAAAAAATTATATGGTTTTTTCCGGTGCTATTTTTACCCTTTATGTGATTCCAAAATTTAGTACTATTTATTCAAAAAAAGAATTTGTAGGCGAGGTAAAAAACATCTATAAAACCCTATTGCCACTATTTGCAATAGGAATGTTGTTAATTTACTTTTTCAGACAATTATTTATCAATTATATTTTTGTTGATTACCAAGGAATGAATCCGTTGTTTAAATGGCAATTAGCCGGAGATTTTATTCGGTTGGTAGCCTTGGTGTTGGCACATCAGTTTTTTGCTAAAAAATTGGTGAGAAACTTTATTTTTACAGAGATTCTTTCACTTACTTTGTTTTATTTATTTGCTAATTATTTAAGCGGAATTTATGGTGTAGAAGGCGTAGTAATGGCACATTTTTTTAGATATATTATTTACTTATTTGTGGTGGTTTTTTTAGTAAATAGGTATTTTTCAAAATCTGAAAAAAAATAGCATTAGTTATTTTTCCAACTATCAAGATACCGTTTTGCAATTTGTTTAAAATCATGATGTTTTTCAATAAACAATCGCGCATTAGCACCTATTTGCGTTATTAACTCTGGATTTTTAATGAGTTTTTCCAGCTCATTTGCAATTTTTTGAGCATTTGGAAGCGCATTAATGGCAACGGGAAAATCTAAGTTGTAAAATTCCTCAAACTCTTTTTCGGCTCCTGTAAAAACTACTTTCCCTTTTGCCATAGCTTCAAGAGCATTGTACCCTTGATCGTAAGAGAGAACTTGGTCAAGAACAATATGAGCTTGATTATAGCGATGAATATATTGATTATACGGAAGATTTTCTACGACAACAATAGTTACTTTTTCGCGATATTTTTTGTTAATGATTTGTAATGCGTCTTCAAAAAAACGAATCCCCTTGCTGTGGTAGTTGCTTCGGTTGATGCCTAAAAAAATAGTAATCTTATCGGTCACGGGATTTTCAATATACCTGATTTTTGAAAGATTTACAGGGTTTGGAACCATTCCTAAATAGTTGGGTTTGCCACTTAACGGAAGATGGTAATCAATGTCTGAAGCAATTATTCCGTCAACCTTATTTACCACCCAATGATGCAATTCTTTAAATGGTTGCGTACTGTATTTTAGAGCAAAATCAATTTGTTTTTTTTGGATTTTTCCTGAAAAATAATCTTCAAAAATATCTA
>JALWYP010000223.1 GCA_026992695.1 Flavobacteriaceae bacterium | reverse complement strand
GTATTTTACATTTAGCATGTTAAGAATTCCGACATTTCCTTTTTCTAAATAAAAGTCGTATAAATCTTGAATTTTTTTAGGCTTTGCTGCATGATAGCCTCCCAATGCGTTATGAAAATAACTGGCTCGCCCACTATTAAATGGTGATTGGGTTACATCATACACTCTAAAATAACCTTTATCTTTTAAAATATCTAAATCTGCCGGTGAAGGCTGAAACGGTTTTTCTACCAACTTAGCAGAAACAAAATCATCATTATTTACATATCTTCTATCTACTCCTACTAAATCGAATAATAGAATAACTGCCAAAGCTATAAATACGAGGTTAAACGAAAGCTTTTTCTTTAAAAACAACCAAATAACTCCGGCTGAAAGCAGAATTAACACAAGCGACCTTATGGCATCAGAAGTAAGCAAAGATGCTCTGTCTTCCCGAACGGCATCTATAAATGAAATCCCCAACTGCTCGATAAAATATTCGTCGTACGGGCTGGTAAAATCCAATAACAATCCTCCTAAGAGAATAAAAACAAGTGCCAAACCACCTACAATTCCTGTTGCCCATAACAAAGCTTTCTGTTTTTGCTCTAAAGTTATAGTGGAAAAAAACAATTTTTGAAGTCCTACTATTGCTAAAACCGGGGTAATAAGTTCTACTATGACTTGTATAGAGGAAACGGCTCTAAATTTATTATACAACGGCACATAATCAATAAAAAAATTGGTTAAAATCGGGAAATTTTTCCCCCACGATAATAGTAAACTAAGTAAAAATCCGACAACCAACCACCATTTTAATTTTCCTCTAATTAAAAAAAGTGCCAAGACTGCTAAAAAAACTATTGAAGCACCAATATAAGCTGGTGCTGCAACAATGGGTTGATTACCCCAATACATAGGTACTTGTTGTGCTATTTGTTTTGCCTCTTGCGGAGATGCTCCTGCTTTAAGCAAGGCTTTAAAAGTATTCGAGTTAGATGGTAAGGCTTCAGATGTACCTCCGCCCATAAATCGGGAAATAAACAAATTAAAGCTTTCGGTTATTCCATAACTATATTCGGTAATATAATCATAATCTAACCCTTCCTTTTTTTCTTTAGGAGTTCCATCCGGGTTTATCGTTAGAGTTGTTTCGCCTCGTGTAGATGCAGCAGCATATTCTTTAGTCGCTAAAATATTTGTGGCATTAAGACCTATGGATAACAATACTCCTGCAACCATTACTCCTAAAGCTTTAAAATAGACCGTTAGTTGTTTCTTTTTAAATGCATCAATTCCATAAACAATTCCTAACACCATCACCAACAACAGTAAATAATAGGTCATTTGAAAATGGTTGGCATTAAGTTCTAATGCCATAGCTAGTGTTGTAAGTAAAAAACCGTAAAAATATTTTTTTCTAAAAGTGAGTATAATTCCGCTAAGCACCAATGGCATGTATGCAATTGCATGCGCTTTTGCGTTGTGACCAACACCTAAAATAATAATTAAATATGTAGAAAACCCGAAGGCTAAAGCTCCCAAAACCGCCAACCTGTAATCTACTTTTAAGACCAAAAGCAAAATATACAACCCGATAAAGTATAAAAATAAATAATCTGCCGGGCGGGGTAAAAAACGCAGTAATTGGTCTAATTTCTTTATATAATTATGAGGGTAACGTGCGCCTAGCTGATACGTCGGCATTCCGCCAAAAGCGGCATCCGTCCAATAGGTTTCTTCTCCTGTGGTTTTTCTAAAATCATTTTGTTGTTTTGCCATTCCAACATACTGCACAATGTCGCTTTGAAATATTTTTTTCCCGCTA
>JALWYP010000222.1 GCA_026992695.1 Flavobacteriaceae bacterium | reverse complement strand
GCTTAGAAGGCAGATGCTCTATCCAGCTGAGCTACGCGACCAGATAAAAATTAAAAACCGGACAAATGTCCGGTTTTTGTCGGGGTGGCAGGATTCGAACCTGCGACCTCCTGCTCCCAAAGCAGGCGCGATAACCGGGCTACGCTACACCCCGTAAGAATATAATGATGAGATTAACTCATTTGGTTTCTATTTATACATTCAAAACCAAGAGATGCGGAGAGACAGGGATTCGAACCCTGGCAACGCTTACACGTTGACAGATTAGCAATCTGCTCCATTACCACTCTGGCACCTCTCCCAATTAACAACCAGTCTAAGACCATTTTTAATTGCGGATGCAAATGTAACGCAACCTTTATAATAACGCAAACAAAATCAATGGTTTTTTTGCTATTTACTTTAATCCTTTTTTAGTTACCTATTATTCAGGATATTCAACTCGTAAATGGTACATATTATTTAACTTCTTTTTTAACACCTTTTTAATTATTTGAATTTCCTTTAAGGTGATATCGGCATTTTGAAATTGTTTTTCGTCCAATTGCTTATCTATTATATTTTCAACAAAGACTTCAATTTTTGACGAAGTGGGTTCTTTTAAACTTTTACTTGCAGCCTCTACACTATCTGCCATCATTAAGATTGCTGTTTCTTTTGAAAAAGGAATAGGTCCCGGATATCTAAAATCATCTTTATTAGCCGTTCCTGCTTTATCTAATTCGGTTTTATAAAAATAATAGACCACACTTGTTCCATGATGTGTTCGTATAAAATCAATTATTCTATCCGGAAGTTTATTTTTTCTAGCTATTTCAATTCCCTTAATTACATGCCCTATTATTATTTTGGCACTTTCTTTTGGCGAAAGTTCATCGTGAGAGTTAATTCCGTTTACTTGATTTTCTGTAAAAAAGGTGGGATTTTCCATTTTTCCAATATCATGATATAATGCTCCAACTCGTACCAGCATCGCATTAGCTCCTATTTCGTTTGCTGCAGCTTCGGCAAGATTAGCAACATTTAATGAGTGATGAAATGTTCCCGGTGCCTTGTTTGAAAGCTCTTTTAATAATTTGGTATTTGTATCACTCAATTCTAATAAAGATACATCACTTACTAACCCAAAAACTTTTTCGTATATATACACCAACGGAAACGCAAATAAGGTAATTAACCCACATAAAACAAAATAACCAAAATTTTCCCAATCTAATGCTTTAATATTTCCTTCTTGAATAATATAAAAAGCAAAATAACCAATCATATAAACCAAAGTAATCTGCCCAACCGAAATAAATAAATTGGCGCGTTTGTATAACTCTTTTACTGTTAAAATGGTTACGATACCCGCAATAATCTGTAAAAATAAAAATTCGAAACTATTGGGCACAACAAACCCTAATAACAACAATGTTAACACGTGCACAAACAAACCTAATCGCGCATCAAAAAATGTTTTTAACACTAACGGCAATATAGGAATTGGAACAACATATACATAAGAGGCATTGTATTTTACAACCATAGTTGTAAGAAATACCATTACTATAATATTTACAAAAATAAAGGTAACCTTAAGATTGTTTTTAAAAATTTCTGGACGGTATTTATTTAAAAATAAAAACAGCATTAAAAAAACCAGAAATACTAAAATAGAATAACCTATAAGCAACCACACATAGTTAGATTTACTCCATATTTGCGATTGATATTCGGCTTTTAATGAATTTAAAATCTGAAGTTTGCCTCCTTCTACTACTTCACCTTTAGCAATTATTCTTGCTCCCTTATCAATTACACCCTTATTG
>JALWYP010000221.1 GCA_026992695.1 Flavobacteriaceae bacterium | reverse complement strand
CTATTGCCCAGTGAATGAACATCCCATCTATATTGGTTGTTCCTATTGAATCGTGTCCTCCTTCTTTATCTGTAGTTTGGTAGGATAATTTAATTAATGATCGCCAGCTTAACCAGTAATTTAATCCGAAAGCAAATTGCGTTGAGGTTTCTTCCCATAAAGCACCTTCAGGAGCGTTAAAATTTGAATATCTTCCTACTATTTCAATTTTTTTCAGAAAATCGCTATCAGCCATTGTGGGTCTGTAACTTAATTGAGTATAAAATGAATCGCTATTATTATCGAAAGTATATTCTTCAGGAATTCCTGTGGTTTCGTTAATTTCGGTATAAACTGCACTATCGATAGATGAATTGTTGTATTGTGCTTTTACATCTACAATTCCGCTTAAAGCAGGTATTTGTTTTACAAACGAAAAATCCAATGCATAGAGTAGTGCTCCTACATCTTCAAGAGCTGTATCTTGTGCTCCTGTTTTATTAGCAGAATATACAGATGCACCTATTTCTGTAGAAGAGTCATTAAAGGGTAAAAAACCTATTCTTCCTCCTATGGCTTTTCCTAAATTATTATCTTCAAAGTTTTGAAACAGTAACATACCCGCTTCTTCAGCTTCGATACTTCCATCTTTAAGACGCGGACCATTGGTAGCATAAACGGCATAGTTTAATTTTGATTTTCCTACTTCAAAGGCACCTCTTAATTCTAGACCAATACCCGAACTGGGGGCGATTCCGTCATGACCAAAACCCAACGGTCTTGTTGATAACCTATTAATCCAAGACGGGTGTAATCGTTCCATAAACGTCCCAAAGGGTAATAAAAATTTACCGGCTCGTACAGTTAGGTTTTTATTAACCACGTACATTACGTCTGCATATTCTAAACCTATATCAAGGTTATTTCCTTCTAAAGCAAATTCTAATTCGGCTTCAAACATTAGTTTATCTGAGTGTTTGAATAAAAATATAGGCGCAAAGGCAGATCCTACAAATGTAGACTCTTTTTCGCCATCTGTGTTCATTGTGTTAAGTCCTGTATGACCATAGCCCCTAATCATAAATTGGGTTTTGCTGGGTTTGTAGCCATTTTCTGCAACTTCTTTTTTTACAATTGAATCAATTTTTGTTGTAAAATCGTTATTTTGAGCTGTTAGTGTTTGTATAAAAACAGCAAAAAATAGTATTGGGATTAGTTTTTTCATGACTTATTTTTTTAGGGTTCGTAAGTAATTAATTACTTGCCAACGTTGGGTTTCAGATAAAGTGCCTTTATAAGAAGCCATAGGAGATCTACCTTCGGTGATTTTCCAGAAAATTGCTCCATCGGTTTGAGATTGAAAATCTGAAGTTGTAAAATTGGCAGGTTTGGGGTTTAATCCTGCACCAGCCATACCATCTCCTTTACCTTTTACTCCGTGGCAAACAGCACACATCTGACGATATATGTTTTTTCCTTTTTTTATGTTTCCATCGTCTTTTGCAACCGGGTTTTGCAACTTATCTGCTTCTTTTGGCGCAACCCATTTGTCTTGGTCTTTACCAATAAAGCTTACTGTTAATACGTACATCATAGCTATGATGCTAATTCCTAATACACTTTTTTTTGTTTTCATAATTTGTTGTTTTTTGTTGTTATTTTCTAGTTAATTTTTATAGCTACTTTTTAAAGCAGGTCTATTTTTTTTCGGTTCCCATAGACTTTAAACTCAGTGGGAGTAAATCCGGTGATTTTTTTAAATTGTTTTGACAGGTGCTGTGGACTGCTGTAATTTAACTCATATGAAATTTGACTTAGGCTTAATTCATCATAAACCAGC
>JALWYP010000220.1 GCA_026992695.1 Flavobacteriaceae bacterium | reverse complement strand
GTTTTTTTATGATTTGTAAAAAGTAACCAAAAAATAGTATTCTAAAATTTACATAGTACATTTGCTTTGTGAAGATTTTAAAAAAAATATTCCGTTTTTATATTCAAGCAAGTGTTCATGTGGCATTGGCAGTTACTTCATTGGTTTGGATAACCGCCAAAGAACTACACCTAAACAACAACCCGAATTTATTGGCTTTTATTTTTTTTGCTTCGGTGAGCGGATACAATTTTATTAAATATTCCGCAATCTCCGGTCTTAACCATTTTAGGCTATCTAAATCACTACGTTTGATTCAGGTATTTTCGGCAGTTTGTGGTTTGGCTACAATTTATTTTGCATTGTTTCTTTCTAAAAACACCTATCTTCTTCTAGGTGTATTAATTGCACTTACTTTTTTTTATGCTTTTCCGCTTTACAAACAAAAAAACTTACGAGGGATAACCGGACTTAAATTATTTTTTGTTGCTTTGGTTTGGGCAGGGGTTACTGTTTTGCTTCCTTCAATTTCAGAAAACCGTGTGCTAGACCAGACAATTTGGTTGTTATTTTTACGCCGATTTTTATTTGTAATTGCACTAACTCTTCCGTTTGAAATAAGAGATTTAACCAATGATGATTTGGCATTAGGAACGCTTCCTCAGCGAATGGGGATTTTAACCACTAAGTTTATTGGTGTCTTGCTTCTAGTGCTTGTTTTATGGATAACTAAAATGATTTCTGCCGACAAATGTTTTGATTTTGGAATAAGTATAACCACTATACTCCTTTCGGGGTTTATTATTTTTTCTAAAAAAAATCAAACACAATATTATGCTTCATTTTGGGTAGAAGCTGTGCCGATAATATGGGCGGGAATTATTTTTTTATGTGAAAAAATCTAATGAGATACTTCTTTCTCAATAATTTCTTTAAGATGTTTTTTTTCTTCTTCCGGAAGGGTTTCAATCTTAGCCTTGTGGATAACTTGAGTAAGCTTTTTATTATTAAATGAATACCCTCTACAGGTTTTACAATACAGCAAATGGATTACTAATTTAATACGTTCCCAGAGAGTCGCTTCTTTATATTGTGATTTATCACAAACATTTTGTGCTTCGTTACATTTCATGTGTTACAACCAATTATTTTTAAGGCAATCTGCCATCGCTACCCGTGCTCGGTGAATGATAACCCAAAGGTTAGACGGTGTAATGTTAAATTCATTACAAATGGCTTCGGTATCAAAATTATTTATTGTTTTCATTTTAAAGATTGCAGCGTGTTTGGGCGACAATGTATCTAAACATTCTAATATTGCTACACCCAATTCGGTATTCTCCATAGTGTCTTGCGCATTTCTATCATAGGGGTCGCTAACTTGTTGTTCTATCCAATTTTCGTCTTCTCCATCTTCATTTTTAAAGTTCATACGCACCTCTGCTTTTCCTTTTTTTGAATTGGATTTACGATAGTGGTCTATAATTTTTCGTTTTAAAATAGAAATTAGCCAAGTTCGTTCACTGGCTTCTCCTTTGAAGTTATCTTTTGAGTGTAATCCGGCAAGAAACGTTTCTGAAATAATATCCTTTGCAACTTCAACATCATTTACCCTAACAATGGTATAGTTATACAAATAATCGGCGTATTTGTCTATCCATTTTGTTGGGTCTAATTGATGTTTTACCATAGTTATTTAATATTTTCCGAAGATACTAAATCTTTATATTTTCGCAAGTTATAAAATTTTAAACTTGCAACAACCCTGCTCTTTTTAAAAGGGCATCGGGTTGTGGTTTTTTTTCTCTAAACTTTACATACAACTCCATAGGGTCTATTGT
>JALWYP010000219.1 GCA_026992695.1 Flavobacteriaceae bacterium | reverse complement strand
ATTAAAAGAGCGAGCCACATTTGTTAACGATTTTTGGGAACAAGGTGATTTCTTTTTTATTACTCCAAGTTCCTATGCTGCAAAAGCTGCAAAAAAAGCTTTTAAAGAAGACACTCCCGAAATTTTAAAACACGTTGTTGAATTGCTAACTGAAGTGGATGATTTTTCTGCCGGAAAAATTTCTTCAAAAATAAAAGATTGGATAACCTCACAAGAAATGGGTTTTGGTAAAGTTATGATGCCTTTACGATTAGCCTTGGTTGGCGAAATGAAAGGTCCAGATGTGTTTGAAATTGCCTCGGTATTAGGAAAAGAAGAAACCGTTAGCCGGATTGAAAAAGCAATTGATTTTATTAAAAATAAATAACTGCCCCAAGAATTACAGTTCCAGATTTACCGTTAAAATCTATCTCTTCATCAAACTCTTTATCGTTTAATTTGTTAAACATATTCGTAACACCATATTGGTATTGTGCTAAAAGTCTAAAGTTTTCTATCCCCAATGTAACCCCTCCTTGAATTAAGAAATTTACTTTTGAAATATCTTGAATATCTGTGGTTTTAAGTGTATTATATCCCTCAAGAGTATAGTCTTTAAACCTATCTGATTTAAGTTTCATTTTCCCATTTATATTTAACACCGGTCCCAACTCAAAACTTAAACTATTGGGTATTAATACAAGGCTTCCTAAAAAAACAACTTGTGCTGAAGAAATAGTATATTCTACTTCGCTTCGGGAGTTTGGGGTTCCTATCTCGCGGGCAATAATAGATATTTTATTATTAGTAAATGAAATCCCATAAACCATGTCAAACTCTAAATTAAGTCTGGTGCTTGCATAAAATGTTCCTCTTGTTTGAAAACCAAAAGACACCCCAAGGTTTTTTTTAGTAGTAAAGTTTGATGTGCTAATATCAAATATAGTAACGCCTCCATGTATTCCAAGGTGGTTATATTGAGCCGCTCTTCGTTGTGCGGTAATCGTTTGAATAAAAAAAAGAGAAATAGTAACAAAAATTAGGTTTTTAAGACTCATAGAGAACAATGTTTTATTAAAGTGTGCAAAAGTAGCTTAATTTTACTACTTTTAGGCTAACGTATTAATTAATCTAAAATTATAATTATGGGATGGTTTATTTTATCTGTACCACTGCTTCTTATCTTGGTGGTTTTATTATTTTCAACTTTTTTTGTTGTCAAACAACAAAGCGTAGCGGTTGTTGAACGACTCGGAAAATTTTCTAAAGATTATGGTCCCGGGTTAAACCTTAAGATACCTATTATTGATCGAGTTGTTGGAAGGGTAAATTTACGTATTCAACAATTAGATGTAATTGTTGAAACTAAAACAAAAGACGATGTGTTTGTACATTTAAAAATTTCGGTGCAATTTCTTGTACAACGCAATCACGTGTACAATGCTTTTTATAAGTTGCAAAACCCTCACGAACAAATAACAGCCTTTATTTTTGATGTGGTACGAGCCGAAGTTCCAAAAATGATATTGGATGATGTTTTTGTTAAAAAAGAAGAAATTGCCTTGGCTATTCAACGGGAACTAAAAGAAGCAATGCTTAATTACGGATATGATATTATAAAAGCCCTAGTAACCGATATAGATCCGGATGCAAAAGTTAAAGTAGCAATGAACCGTATTAACGCTGCTGAACGAGAAAAAGTAGCTGCTGAATATGAAGCTGAAGCCGACCGAATAAAAATTGTTGCCAAAGCACGAGCCGAAGCTGAAAGTAAACGCCTGCAAGGTCAGGGTATTGCCGATCAACGTCGCGAAATTGCTCGCGGACTGGAAGAAAGTGTTGATGTACTTAATAATGTAGGGATTAACTCTCAAGAAGCTTCTGCTCTTATCGTGGTTACACAACATTATGACACCTTACAATCTATTGGTGAAGCTACACAAAGTAACTTAATCTTGCTGCCTAATTCGCCACAAGCCGGAAGCAATATGCTAAATGATATGATTGCTTCTTTCGTTGCAAGTAACCAAATAGGGGAAGAAATGAAAAAAGCAAATGTAAAAAAGGGGATTGTTAATAAGAAAAACAAACCTAAAGACCCACCGCCACCAACAGACTTTGATTACTAAAATAAAAAACCTAACAGCACTTACAGTTCTGTTAGGTTTTTTGCTTCTTGTATTAATAATTCACTCCTGTCTTCTAGCGCTTTTTCAATAAACGCTTCTATTTCAGGTGTTCTTATTTTGTTTTTTCTCAACAAAACTCCTAAACATATCATTGTAACAATACGAGTTCCTGTTTTTTTAACGGCAGTTCCAAAAAAGGGTTGCAGCTCTTCGTAGCTTATATTTTTAGCTAACTCTTGGATTTGTTTTTTTACTTCTGCTTGTTTTTCGGGAGGAAATTTGGTGTACTTTTTACCAAAACGCATAACTTCATTTATAGCCGAAACGGGCGCTTTTTCTTGTTGGTTTTGAGATTGTTTAACCGGTTTTTTCTTTGCCCAAGAATCCCGCAGTCCCACCGTTTTATTAAATACTAATTTTTCTGAAGTACTATCTTCATCTGCTCTAAAATACCCCAATCGTTGAAACTGAAAGGTGTCGCCAATATTGGCTTTGGTTAGATAAGGCTCTACAAATGCTTCGGAAACGGTTAAGGATTTGGGGTTAAGAAACGCCATAAAATCTTTGTCTTTATGCCCATCGGGAGCTTCGTCTAAAAACAACCTGTCATATACTCGTACTTCGGCTTTTTTGGCATGGGGTATCGATACCCAATGTAGTGTTCCTTTTACTTTTCGTAAACTGGCTTCGGTACCGCTTCCGCTTAAACTGTCTGGGTCATAGGTGCAATTTATTTGTGTGATTATTCCTGTTGCATCTTTTTCTATACTTTCAGCTTTAATGATATATGCATTTTTTAGACGGACTTCTTTTCCTAACGAAAGCCTAAAAAATTTACCGGAAGCATCTTCTTTAAAGTCTTCTCTTTCAATATATAATTCACGTGAAAACATAATTTCTCGGGTTCCAGCAGAAACATCTTCGGGGTTACTATCAAAATGTATGGTTTCATTTTTGTTTTCGGGGTAATTGGTGATAACCAATTTTACCGGATTTAATACCGCCATCGCTCTTGGAGCTTTTTTATTTAAATCTTCGCGTACCGAAAATTCCAACAACGAGACATCGATTACATTTTCGCGTTTAGCAACTCCTACCCGTTCAATAAAGTTTCTAATGGAAGCCGGAGTATATCCTCTTCTTCGTAAACCGGAAATAGTAGGCATACGCGGGTCGTCCCAACCGTTGACAACACCTTTTTCAACCAATTGAAGCAACTTGCGTTTACTCATTATAGTATAGCTAAGATTTAATCTTGCAAATTCCCTTTGTTTTGGTTTTAGGGAAAGCTCGTCCTTACTGTATTGATAAACCACTTCTCTAAACCAATTATAAAGTTTTCTGTGAGGTTTAAACTCTAGCGAGCAAAGTGAATGGGATACCTGCTCGATGTAATCGCTTTCACCGTGTGTCCAATCGTACATCGGGTAAATACACCAGTCGTTTCCGGTTCGGTGGTGGTGTTTTTTTAAGATGCGGTACATGATGGGGTCGCGCATTAACATGTTTGGATCTTCCATATCTATTTTTGCTCGTAATACGTGAGTACCTTCTTCAAACCCACCTTCTTTCATTCGTTTAAAAAGGTCTAAATTTTCTTCCACACTTCGGTTTCTAAACGGGCTGTTTTCTCCAACTTGCGTGGGAGTTCCTTTTTGTTGGGCAATTTCTTCGCTGGTTTGTGAGTCAACATACGCCAAGTCGTCTTTAATCATTTGTACCGCCCAATCGTAGAGTTGTTGAAAATAATTTGATGAATACAATTCATTTGCCCAAGAATAGCCCAACCATTTAATATCACGTTTAATAGCATCTACATATTCTTGTTCTTCTTTTACGGGGTTGGTATCATCAAACCGTAAATTTACCGGTGCGTTGTATTTTAAGCCTAAACCAAAACTAATTCCTATAGCTTTGGTGTGTCCAATATGAAGATATCCGTTTGGTTCCGGAGGAAAACGAAATCGTAAGGCTTCTTTTGGTAGTCCGTTGGATAAATCTTCTTCTATGATGTGCTCAATAAAATGGAGCGATTCTTTTTTTTCTGACATAATTCTTTAAATATGTTCTATTTTTGTGAAATAATCTCACGAATATAGGTGCAAAAATAGTTGAAATGAGTACAATACGATTAAAAAATATAAAAATATATGCCTTTCATGGGTGTATGATGGAAGAAGGGCAGATTGGATCTGATTATTTGGTAAACCTTACGGTAAAAGCCAACTTAGATAAAGCAGCAAAAACAGACCGTTTACAAGACACAATAGATTATGTGATTTTGCAAAAAATTGTAAAAGAAGAAATGGCTGTTAGATCAAAATTATTAGAACATGTAGGGAAACGTATTATAGATAAAATTATGCTTGATTTGCCTTTGGTAAGTAATGTGAAAGTACGGGTTGCCAAAGTAAATCCTCCTATTGGTGGTGATGTGGCAGCGGTTTCGGTAACGATGAAACGGAAAAGATAGGGTAAATTGTGTATTTTTAACCAAGGAAACAAAATAATTGTTATTAATATTTTATATTTGCATTCCTTAATCGTAAGGCATCGTGGCCGAGTGGCTAGGCAGTGCTCTGCAAAAGCATGTACAGCGGTTCGAATCCGCTCGATGCCTCTTAAAAAACCTCAACTTATCCAGTTGGGGTTTTTAGTTTTTAATATGCGTATTGGGTAATTTATTTAGTCCTTTTTTTATTTCTTTAGGGAAAATTCCTTGTAAAAGTAGTAGTACACCAAACCCAATAATAAGAATACTCACCCATTTTTTTGTTTTGTAAACAAAACGTGGCGTTAATTTGCTTTTCAGTTTTTTTGCAAGAAAAATTTTAACCAAATCGGTTAAAAACAAACTTACTATAACCGTGGTTAAAAACAAGATAACACCATTGTGTGAACTTGTTAAGGCGTTTGCCATTATAATTGTTGCAATCCAGCCGGCAAGTACACCAAAATTAACAAAATTGAGTAAAAACCCTTTTAAAAACAGTCCGCCTAAGTTCTTTTTTACTTTTACTGCATAGTGTTCACGTACTATTTTTATAAATGATTTAGCTGTGCGTATATAAGAAATAACTCCATAAATAATTAAAACAGCCCCGCCAAAAATAAGCAATGCCGGATCGTCTTTTACTTTTTCAAGAATTTTTGAAGTACTAAAATAAGCGATAAGAATAAACAATATGTCTGAGGTGATGGCTCCTAAATCAAAAAAAATACCTGCTTTTATTCCTTTAGTAACACTGGTTTCTAAAAGTGTAAAGAAAATAGGACCGATAGCGAAAGCTAACAGAAATCCGTAAAAAGCTGCAATAAGTAAACCGTCTAACATAACGGTGCAAAATTACGAAAAACTAACACCAAAACACAAAAAGAAAGTTTAACCCACTTTATTCATGTAAAAAAGGGGAATTATATGATACTGCTATAAGCAAAAAGGAAAATACAAGAAACCCGCCCGATTTTTTTAAGATAGAAAAGCCTAAAATCGGCAAATTTTTCGGGTTAACTTTTATTTCTCATTTTAGTAACGAGAAAGGGTTAGGTTGAGTATTTCAGTAATGTGAAAAATAAACAGGTATGGGTATTTAGTCAACAAAATCTATTCTTCCGCCTGCAAATGTTTTTTTATACACATTTTTTGGGTTTCCATAGACTGTTACATCTCCTCCGGCTGTTACTCTGATATCGACACTGTTTTTGGAATGAACACTTACTTCACCGCCGGCTGTTATACGTAATGTAGCGTCTTGAGAAAGTAATTCTTCTGCGTCATAGATTCCACCTGAATTCACAGTTACTTCTTGGGTTTGTGCTCTTCCTGAAACTTCAATTATTCCGCCGGAAACCGCTTTTACTTTTACAAAATTTACTTCCAATCCTACATGAATTCTAGCTCCTTCTTGAGTTTTTAATTCGATGGTGTTTTGTTCTATCATTTGATTTCCGGTAATTTGAGCGCCTTCGTTTCCGTCTATTATTTTTAGATGGGTATAATGCACTTCTACAAAAGTTTCTTCTCCGTTAAAACGATTATCGAGAAACATGCGAATTTTTAATTTTCCGGCTTCATTTATAACCTTTACGTCTTGGGTGTTTTCACCTTTTATAACTACTTTATTTTCGGTAGAAGGAATTAAATTCACTTCAATTAAATCAAAAACCTTTAGCTCTGAGAAATCACCTACATTTTTTGTGACGCTATTTTGTGAAATAGCAATTGTTGAAACAAATAATAAGATAATTAAAAAAGTATTTTTCATCGGTATTGTTTTTTGTTACTTTTATAAAGAGAAAGATATAAGAATATTGTTTTTTTTTTTTTT
>JALWYP010000218.1 GCA_026992695.1 Flavobacteriaceae bacterium | reverse complement strand
AATGAGGACACGTTGTTTATTTGGCAAATGCGATATCCTAACGGAAAAGTATTGCCTTCAAAACGATTTATAAAAGAAAAGAAAATTGTGAAATATAATATCGGCAGCCCTTGTTTTATGTTCCATTCAAAATATAAGAACCAAGCAAGATGGGACGATTTTAAAGCTTCAGACTTCAGATTTTTAAAACAATTGTTAAAAGAAATTCCAAAAAAAGTTTTTTTAAAAAAAATAGTTGCACAAATAAATAATTATGGAGATTTAGGAAGTAAAAATGATATTTTTAAAAGTAAATCGCCAAAACTAGATATCTATTTTTATAAAACCTTAGTTTGGTATCTTCTACCTAAAAAGCATTTTGAGCTATTTGGAATGCCCGTTTTTCAGAAAAAAACATATAAAAGGGCTTTAAAAAAACTAAGAAATAAACTAACAAGTTAAACTAATTTGAACCCACTCGTCTCCATCTGCATACCTACATACAACGGCGAAAAATATATAGCCGAAGCAATGACTTCTGCCATAAACCAAACCTATAAAAATGTAGAGATTATAGTATCGGATGATGCATCAAAAGACAACACGATAAAAATAATTGAATCGTTTAACGAAAAAACAAACATTCCTATTCATATCTTTCATCACCAACCCAGCGGTATTGGAGCCAATTGGAATCATTGTGTTAAAAAAGCAAAAGGAGATTTTGTAAAATTTTTATTTCAAGATGATGTATTGAAACCAACTTGTATAGAAAGAATGATAAAACTTGGAGTAACCAATACTAACGTTGGTTTGGTTTATTGTAAACGTGAAATTATTTTTGATAGACCAAAAAATGAATATACCGGTTGGCTAGAATATTATGAAAACTTACATCAAAGCTGGGATGGTTTATTCATTAGCGAGGGAGTGAAAAAAGGTGCCGATTATTTAAAAGACAAAAATTTGTTTAACAAACCAAAAAATAAAATTGGTGAACCAACAGCTGTTCTTTTAAACAAAAAGGTATTTAACAAAGTTGGTTATTTTAACAAAAAGCTTAAACAAGAGTTAGATTTTGAGTATTGGTATCGTTTAATGCCCTACTTTAACGTTGCATTTGTTGATGAAAAATTAGTATCCTTTAGATTGCACAGCAACCAAGCTACTCAAATGAATAAGAAAAATTCTACTAAAGACAGTAAATTGCTTTATTTATTATTTCTTAAAAATATTTTTTATTACTTAGATGCTACACAAAAAAAAATATTGTTAAAACGAGTTTCAATAAACACAAAAATATACTTTATTTACGCAAGAATAAGAAAATTAATAGCATCTAAATGAAGAAAGTATCTGTTATAGTCCCTAATTATAACCATGCACCGTACTTAAAAGAACGGTTAGATAGTATTTTTAATCAAACTTATACAGACTTTGAAGTAATTTTATTAGACGATGCTTCAACAGATAACAGCGTTGAAATTTTAAAACAATATACAGGGGACAAACGAGTTTCACACTTTATTGTTAACAAAACAAACTCAGGATCTCCCTTTAAGCAATGGAAAAAAGGGTTGAGCTTAGCTAAGGGTGAGTATGTCTGGATTGCGGAGAGTGATGATAGTTGCGAATTAAATTTTTTAGAAACAAATTTAAAACTTAGTAATAAAGCTGAAATTATTGTAGCTAAAACCCTCTTGCTAAGAGATGATTTAAAAACTAGAGAAGAAATTTTACATCCTGTTTTTAAAAATAGTAAAGCCGAAACCCTTAAAATAGAACATTACTTAGAACAATGTCCCATACGTAATGTAAGTGCTATTATATTTAGAAACTCAGAAAA
>JALWYP010000217.1 GCA_026992695.1 Flavobacteriaceae bacterium | reverse complement strand
ATGTAGTGCCAATTGTTTTTAAACCAATAAAAATTTCCGTCTAGTCCTTCTTTTGCAAGTGCCTGCGCTGCTTTTTCTGCAAGTGCTTGAGTGGGCAAAAACCAGTTTAAAAACGAGTAGTTTTCTTCGCCGCCTTCGGGTACGCTTCTAAAAGTTACTCCATCTACCTGCTGTATTGCTTCTCTTAAAATTAAATAATTCCTTTTTTGTATGGATAGAATTTCGTCTAATCGTTGTAGTTGAGCTAATCCTACCGCTGCATGAAGTTCCGAAATTCTAAAATTATAGCCTAAAAAAGGATGTCCTTCGGCTCCTCTGTCATTGCCTATGTGGTCGTGTCCGTGGTCTTGGTAATGGTCTGCTTTTTTGGCTAAATCCGGATTATTGGTAACCACCGCACCTCCTTCGCCGCAAGTAATGGTTTTTACAAAATCGAAGGAGAAGACACCCAAATCACCATGTGCGCCAACCGGAATGTTGTTATAGGTTGCGCCCAATGCTTGGCAGGCATCTTCGAGCAAAACAAGGTTATATTTCTTACAAATATTCTTTAAAGCATTGATATTTGCCATAGAGCCACACATATGCACCGGCATAACACATTTGGTCTTTGAGGTGATTGCGTTTTCTACAGCTTCCGGATGGAGTGTAAGCGTTTCATCTACATCTACTAAAACCGGTATTGCGCCTAATGCAAGGATAGACTCAAAACTTGCCACAAAAGTAAAGGTGGGCATAATCACTTCATCGCCCGCTCCAATTCCTGCAACAGCAAGTGCTACGGTTAATGCCGATGTCCCGCTGGATACCAACTGGCAATGGTTAACTTGCATTTTGGCTGCAAATTGTTGCTCAAAGGTTTTTGCTTTCCAAACGTTATTTCGTAAACCGTCAAAACCGTAACGCATTAATATTCCGGTTTCTAAAACCTCGTTTACGTGTTGTTTTTCCAGTTCTCCAAAAATTTCAAATCCGGGCATAGTTATTATTGTTTTTAGTAAGATTGCTTGCAAAGATAATGGTTGCGTTATTATACAAAAGGATTTATAACAACTTTTTAAATAAATTAAAAGACTAATAAATCTTATTTATATTTTTATTATTATAAATTCTATATTACCTTTGAAAAAAACTAGCACAATGCATATTAAATTAGCCTTCTATTTATTTGTAATTATTCTTTTCTACTCCTGCAAAAACGATACTATTTTAGATGATGATGCAGATTATGAAGCAATTTTAGACCTTCCCGATACGCCTTTTAATTACAACGATATTGATTTCCCTGATACGTTTACCGATTATGTTTTTACCTTTGACAACACACCTCAAGACAATCCCATAACCAATGCCGGCGCCACCTTAGGTCGTGTTTTGTTTTATGATGTAAACCTCTCAAAAAACAATACCATTTCCTGTGCGAGTTGCCATTTGCAAGAACGAGGTTTTGCCGATGTAGGTGCAAAAAGCATTGGCTTTGAAGGCGGACATACTTTTAGAAATTCTATGGGTTTTGCCAATGCCGGTTTTTATAAACCCGAACGCTATTTTTGGGATCAACGTGCTGCAACTTTGGAAGATCAAACATTGATGCCCATTCAAGATGATGTTGAAATGGGAATGACCTTAGCGCAATTAACCCAAAAATTAAGCAAATTAAATTATTACAAGCCTTTGTTTAAAGGTGCTTTTGGCGATGAAACCATTACAAGCGAAAGGATTTCGAAAGCACTGGCACAGTTTGTACGATCTATTTATTCGTTTAATACTAAATATGATAGAGGAATTGAACAAACCGGAAGTATTTTTGAAGATTTTCCCAATTTT
>JALWYP010000216.1 GCA_026992695.1 Flavobacteriaceae bacterium | reverse complement strand
CCTATAAACACAGTTCGGAGGTTGCTTACAACACCTCTAAAATGCCAAATATATATAGAAGCATTATTTGGAAATGTGCAAAAAAAATAGCCCAAGAAAACAAAAATTCGATTTTTGGAATGGGATTTCAAAACACCAATAATCGCTTGGTTTCTTGTTATAAAACCAAGATAAAAGATAATGCAACCAAGCAAACATTTGTGTCTAATAAGTTTAACACGCACAACCAATTTATTGATTTTTTTATAAGCTCCGGTTGGTTGGGGTTAGTGCTTTTTGTTCTGTTTTGGGTGGTGTTGATAATTAAAAATAGCAATCGGTTTTTCCCCACCGCTTTAATAATGAGTATGGTTGTTTTTGGTTTAACCGAAAATTTTATGCACCGCCAAATAGGAGCCTATTATTTTGGAGCCATTTTAATACTATTGCTAATAAATGTTTCCAAAAAAGAACCGGTTCAATCAACACTGTCAACAATGTAATAATTTGTACCTTTGCCAACTTAAATAAACACTAAAAATTAAAAATTTTTCAGACAAAAAAATGAAAATAGCAGTAATAGGAACAGGATATGTAGGATTAGTAACCGGGACGTGTTTAGCCGAAACAGGAAACGAAGTAATTTGTGTAGATATAGACAAAGAGAAAGTTGAAAAAATGCGAAGCGGTGTTGTGCCCATTTATGAGCCTCACCTTGATGTTCTTTTTGAAAGAAACATTAAAGCAAACCGATTAAAATTTACCACCTCACTCAATGAAGGACTCGAACATGCCGAGATTGTTTTTTTGGCACTTCCCACTCCCGAGGACGAAGACGGGTCTGCAGACTTGTCTTATGTACTAAATGTTTCTGAAGAAATAGGAAAAAAAATAAATACCTACAAAGTAATTGTAGACAAAAGTACTGTTCCGGTAGGAACGGCAGATAAAGTAAAAGCAGTTATCGCAAAAAATGCAATTTGCGACTTTGATGTGGTTTCAAACCCTGAGTTTTTAAGAGAGGGTTTTGCCGTAGATGATTTTTTAAAGCCCGAACGAATTATTATTGGCTCTAGAAGTGATAGAGCCACACAACTCATGCAAAAACTATATAAACCCTTTGTGCGTTCCGGTAATCCCATTATCATTATGGACGAAAAATCGGCAGAGTTAACCAAGTACGCGGCAAACGCATTTCTGGCTACAAAAATTACATTTATGAATGAAATTGCCAATTACTGCGAGAAAGTTGGTGCGAATGTAGATAAAGTGAGAGCCGGAATGGGAACCGATTCTCGTATAGGAAAACGTTTTTTATTCCCCGGAATTGGTTATGGAGGCTCGTGTTTTCCTAAAGATGTAAAAGCACTTCAAAAAGCCGGAAAAGATAAAAACCACGACTTTAAAATCCTTAATGCTGTAATTGAGGTAAACAATCGTCAAAAAACCATTTTGCTTCCTAAAATGGAGAATTTTTTTAACAGTGATTTAAAAGGAAAACATTTTGCCGTTTGGGGTCTTGCTTTTAAACCCGAAACAGACGATGTACGAGAAGCGCCGGCTGTTTATTTAATGAAAGAACTCTTAAAAGCAGGAGCCACTTTAACCGTTTTTGATCCGGAAGCAATGCCTAACATAAAAAAACAATTTGGCAATACGTTAACCTATGCAAAAGGTATGTACGATGCCCTCGATGAAGCCGATGCGTTACTAATTTGTACCGAGTGGAGCATTTTTAGAACACCGGATTTTTCCGTTTTAAAACAAAAACTTAAAAACAAGGTTATTTTCGACGGAAGAAACCTTTACGACACAGAAGATTTAAAAAAAGAAGGGTTTAATTATCTTTCTATTGGAAGAAAAGATGTTATCGTAAACCAAAACGAAACAACAAAATGAAAAGAGTATTAATAACAGGAGCAGCCGGGTTTTTAGGATCACATTTATGTGATAAATTTATAGAAAAAGATTTTGAAGTTATCGCTATGGACAACCTTATTACCGGCGATTTAAAAAACATCGAACACCTTTTCCGGTTGCCAAAATTTAGTTTTTATCATCACGATGTAACCAAATTTGTTCACGTTCCGGGTAAATTAGATTATATCTTACATTTTGCCTCTCCGGCAAGCCCGATAGATTATTTAAAAATCCCTATCCAAACTCTTAAAGTAGGTGCTTTAGGAACCCATAATTTATTAGGACTGGCTAAAGAAAAAAAGGCAAGAATTCTTATTGCATCTACATCCGAGGTGTATGGTGACCCGTTAGTGCATCCACAACCTGAAGAATACTACGGAAATGTAAATACCATTGGACCGAGAGGAGTGGACGACGAAGCAAAACGTTTTCAAGAATCCATTACCATGGCGTACCATAGATTTCACGGTGTAGAAACCCGTATTGCCCGAATTTTTAATACCTACGGACCTCGAATGCGTCTCAATGACGGCAGAGTGATTCCGGCATTTATGGGGCAAGCCCTTAGAGGAGAAGATTTAACCGTTTTTGGAGACGGAATGCAAACACGTTCATTTTGTTATGTAGATGATGAAATTGAAGGAATTTACAGGTTGTTAATGAGCGATTATTCATTACCGGTAAACATTGGCAATCCCGAAGAAATCACCATTCTCGATTTTGCTAAAGAAATTATAAAACTTACCAATACCAATCAAAAAATAGTTTTTAAACCCTTGCCCAAAGATGACCCCCTGCAACGACAACCCGATATATCTAAAGCAAAAGAAATTTTAGGATGGCAACCTCAAACCGGTCGAGGAGAAGGAATGAAAATAACATTTAATTATTTTAAAAGTTTAAGTAAAGAAGACCTTTATAAAAGTGAGCATAAAAGTTTTTCTAATTACAATAAATACTAAGATAAATGCTTTTTAAAAGAGGGAGATATTCAGGCTTTTTAAGACCCATTTCGTATGGGATAGACCTGTTTCTTATTGCATTTCTTGCAAACCCCTTTTTTCAAGACGCAACCATCTATTTTCACTATGTTTTATTTATTTCTCTTTCTTGGATTGTCGTATCGGTTCTTTCGGGATTTTATGAAATTTATAGGTACACAAAAGCACTTAAAATAGCATCATTACTCGCTAAACAAGGATTGATTTTTACTCTGTTAGTTTTTGCCTTTTTCGGGTTTTATAACTTAGACAGAAAAACAATAGATGTTTCGGTTTATGTGCTTCAAGTATTTGGACTTATTACACTTGTTAAATTTTCAATTTTTTATTTATTAAAAAAATATAGATCGTATTGGGGAGGAAACTATCGAACGGTTGTTATTTTAGGCTTAAATAAAAAAACAGACCAACTTAGAAAATTTTTTACAGATAATCCCGAATACGGATATAAATTATCTAAAACTTTCGATTCTAATAATCAAACAAAATTAGAAACAGTATTTGATTATATACTTAAAAATGAGATAGATGAAATATACTGTTCGATTGGAGAACTTTCTAACGAAGAAATACAGGCTGTCATAGATTTTGCAGATAACAACCTAAAGATTTTAAAGTTTATTCCCGATAACAAAGAAATTTATACCAAACGTTTAGATTTTGAATACTACGGTTATATACCGGTTGTGTCGCTACGCAAAATACCTTTGCAACAACCTATTAATAAATTTTTAAAACGTGTTTTTGATATTGTTGTTTCAATTATTGTTATCACGGGGGTTTTATCTTGGTTAACACCTCTTCTTGCCATTATTATTAAACTAGAATCAAAAGGTCCTGTGTTTTTTAAACAAAAACGAAACGGATTGGATTACAAAGAATTTTATTGTTATAAATTCCGCTCGATGAAGCCTAACCCTACTGCTCACATTCATCAAGTTAAAAAAAATGATGAGAGAATTACACGGGTCGGAAAAATTATAAGAGGAACCAGTATAGATGAACTCCCGCAGTTTATTAACGTGTTAAAAGGAGAAATGTCGGTGGTAGGACCACGACCGCATATGGTAAGCCATACACATATGTACGCCGAGCGTATCGATAAATTTATGGTACGTCATTTTATTAAACCGGGCATTACAGGTTTGGCACAAATAAGTGGCTATAGAGGCGAGGTAGAAGACGATAACTTTATTACCAACAGGGTAAAATACGATATTTTTTATCTCGAAAACTGGTCGCTGCTCTTAGATTTAAAAATCATGTTTCTTACGGTCTATAATGCATTACGTGGCGACGAAAGAGCTTACTAATGAGTAAATTAGTTTCAATAATTACACCCAGTTATAATTCTGAAAAATACATTTCCGAAACCATACAATCTGTAATAAATCAAACCTACCCAAACTGGGAACTAGTTATAGTAGATGATGCTTCAACCGATACTACCGTAAAAATCATTCAAGATTTTATAAAACAAGACAATCGAATAAAACTCTTACAAAATAAAGCGAATAAGGGCGCGGCTTATTCACGTAATCGTGCCACAGAAACAGCAAAAGGCGACTACATAGCCTTTTTAGACGCAGATGATCTTTGGATACCCAAAAAGCTTGAAATGCAAATTAATTTTATGATTAAAAATGATAATGCGGTGTGTTATTCGAGTTATTTGCATATAGACGAAACCGGAAATCCTCTAAAAAAACGCATCGTTGCGCCTCCTTCACTTTCTTATAAAAAACAACTTAAAAACAATTATATTGGTAATTTAACCGGAGTTTATAATGCTCAAAAATTAGGAAAAATTAATGCTCCAAATCTTCGAAAACGACAAGATTGGGCAGTTTGGTTAGAGGCAATTAAACGAAATAAAAAACCTGCAATTGGTTTACAAGAAGACTTAGCATTGTACCGAGTTAGAAAAAACTCGATTAGCGCAAAAAAAATAGGATTGGTAAAATACAACTATGCTTTCTATAACAAGCATCTTGGATATTCAAAGATAGCATCAGGGTTTTATTTGCTTCGTTTTTTGTGGGAATATTTTCTGGTAAGACCTAAGTATATTCAGAAATTATAATCGCGAAACAAATTGCTTTAATTTTCCTCGTTTGTTTCGTTTTAATACAGAAACTCTTTCAAATGATATGGTAAGATTACCTTCCAGATATGTTTCCATTGCTTGCTCTATTTTTTTTAGCTCTTTAACAGTAAGTTCTTTTTTTGAAACATAACTAATTTTAAATGTATCGATTTTTAACTGTTCAACAATAAATTCTTTTACGTTTCCGGTATCTTCTATTATACTTTTAGTGACGTAATAAAGCGTTAAGCCGGGTACTTTTTTTCCGCTAGGAAGTAGTGCCACGTCGTTAGTACGCCCGATTAATTTTTTTAAAACAGGTGTTTTAAAGGAGCTTTTTTCAGACAGGATTCCCATATCTCCTAACTCATAACGAATAAAAGGATGCGCTTTGTTGTAAAGCGAAGTAATTACTATTTTTCCTTCTTTTCCGTTTGGTACAGGTTGGTTATTGGCATCTAATATTTCTACAAAAAGCGTTTCCGAATTTACCACCATTTCATCCTTGTGATTGGTAAAAGCAATTAAATCCAATTCGGCGGCACCATATTCATTTATCACAGGAACACCCAACCATTTTTCAAGCAGTAATTTATCACTTTCAAAAAGCATCTCACTGGTAACCACACAATATTTTAAGCTTGGGCATACAGCGGTTAAAACTAAATTTTTATCTTTTAAAAACTTAGCAAACAACACGATAGAGCTTGTGTATCCGTTAATAAAATCAAATTTCTTTTTTGAAAAGACAGTTAAAAATGCTTCTAATTTAAGTTCCGATAAATCAAAAATTGCAAATCGGTGTCGGTGACTTAACAAGTCTTTAAAACGCTCTTTATAATACCCTTTTTTGTCTAACGGAATACCATAAAACCGAGCTTGATACGAGTGGTTAAAATCAATACCGTACCACCCAAATCGGTTAATGATTTCTGCCCAAGTTAAAGCGTGACAAAACTTGTCTTTAGCAAAAATCATTGGATGCCCGCTGGAACCCGAAGTTTTATTTACATAACATTTTTTTTTGGTAAACCCCTTAGAAAGCCGTTGTTGTAACGGAATTTGCAAATCTTTTTTTGTTAAAACCGGAAGGTCTTCCCATTTTTTAAAACTACGGTTACCAATTAGTTTTTTATAAAAAGCATTCGTGCTGAGGTGGTATTCAAAAATAGCTTTGCGCTGAGTTTCAACATAATTTTTATAGGCGTCTTCCGGAATTTGCTGAATCTTATTCAACTGCTCTTTTGCTTCTGTTATCGGGAAACCGTTTAGTTTTAATATGGTTTCAAATAAATTCAATTCTATCTAAACTTGTTAAAAAATTAGGGCAACAAGTTACAAACAAGTATTTTTGACTTCTAAAATTTTTATTATAATGAATATTTTAATTCTCGGTTCCGGTGGAAGAGAGCATACGTTTGTTTATAAAATTAAACAAAGCCCTAAATGCAATAAACTTTTTGTTGCCCCCG
>JALWYP010000215.1 GCA_026992695.1 Flavobacteriaceae bacterium | reverse complement strand
TTTAAAACCAAATTTAGCAAAGTATTAAAAGACGAAGAGTTTCGGTATTACTTTTTGGCAATTGTAGGAATTACTATTTTTTCTTCATTAATTATTTATTTTTATGCCGATATGTCTTCATCAAGTATTAATCACCCTATGGTTTGGGGACGGTTTGAAAGCGGATTTAGACATAGTTTATTTCAAGTATTAACGGTTGTTACTACAACGGGTTTTATTAGTGCCGATTTTACGATGTGGACACCCTTGCTTACAATGGTTTTCTTTGGGCTTATGTTCTTAGGAGGTTCTGCCGGATCTACCGCCGGAGGTATAAAAGTGATGCGTCATATTATTATGATTAAAAATGGATTATTAGAATTTAAACGCACACTTCATCCACACGCAGTATTACCGGTGAGGTATAATTTAAAGTCTGTTCAACAACCCATTGTGTATAATATCCTTGCATTTTTTATATTGTATATGCTATCGTTTATTATTGGGGTATTGGTTTTTTCAATATTGGGATTGGATTTTGATACGGCATTGGGTGGCGCTGCTTCAACTTTAGGAAACGTAGGACCTGCTTTAGGTAAACTAGGACCTGTAGACAATTATGGCTGGTTGCCTGGAGCTGCTAAATGGTGGGCAAGTTTTTTAATGCTTATAGGTAGGCTTGAACTCTTTACCGTATTAATTGTTCTTACCCCATTTTTTTGGAGGAATAGATAACGACTCAAAATTATTCAACAACCAGCGTGTCTAACTGGAATTTTGTTTTTAGCCAATTTTTTAATTTTTCTTTTTCAGAAAGGCGTACTTCTTCCTTTAAATCTTTTCCCCACTTAACTTTAAACACCGGTATGGTATCAATTTTATTAAAATCGGTAATGACTTGTTTTGAATAACCAAATTTTTCGATATCATTAAAAAGTGTTTTTACCTCTTGACTTAATTCAGAAAACGGAAGATCTTTTACTTTTAATTTGGCAATTTCATTTTCAAGAAATTTAATACGTTCATCTTTATTACTAAGCAGTTGTTCGTTTTTTACATATAAATCTTCTAAAATACCTGCTTTTACTTCACTTGAAAGTTTTTCGGCTAATTCGCCACTTTGGTCGGCTCCTTGAAAAACCTGTAATGATACCTCATTTAACTCGTTAACATCTTTTAATTTAGCTTTCCAACTGCTTATAACTTGTTGCGAAACCGGACGACCAATAAGATAAATATCAATATTTTTTGTGTCATAATCATAGGTAGATTTTACAACTTCGGCACCTTCTATCTTTATTTGGTTAGCAACAAATTCTTCAGCTTTGTTCTTAAAAACTTCTTCTTTTAATAAATTTAAAAATAAAATCACACTGGGAACCATTACCACAATAGCAATAAATGATGCTATTTGGGCAATTCGTCTTCGCATTTTTGAATTTGCATACCTAACCAACGGAAACCGCAATGCTTTTGCTACAATAAAGGTAGTTAATGCAATAAAAACCGTATTAATAGAAAATAAGTACAATGCTCCACCGGCATAGTGTAAATTACCAATTGCCAAGCCGTATCCTACCGTACAAAGAGGAGGCATTAATGCAGTAGCAATAGCCACACCAAAAATAACACTCGCCATAGTGCCTTTTTTTGTCTTGGCAACAATAAGTGCCAGTCCGCCAAAAATGGCTATTAATACATCGAGAATGGTTGGGTAGGTTCTGGAGATAAGCTCTGGAGTTTCTTTGGTTAATGGTGAAACCGAAAAATAAAAATAGGCGGTTAATACACTTAATACAACCATTACACCTAAGTTAACTAAAGACCGTCGTAAGGTATCTACATCGTTAATAGCTACAGACAGTCCCATTCCTACTATGGGTCCCATTAAGGGAGAAATAAGCATCGCTCCAATAACTACTGCTGTACTACTAACGTTTAAACCAATAGAGGCTACAAAAACCGAAAACACCAAAATCCAAGCAGTATGCCCCTTAAACGGAATATCTTCTTTTACCGCTTCAATGGTGGCATCTCTATCCGATTCGGTACGAATGTCAAGCAGCTCTTTAAAAAACTTTTTAATGCTTTGCCAAGCAGAAATTTTAGCGATTTCCAGCTCTTTATCTTCGTTTGTATTTTTACTATCGGTTTCCATTTATGTATATTTTTCACCAAATTGTTGTTTCACATCATCGAGTAATTTTTTAATATCCTGCTCTTTTTCTTTCGGAAAGATAAGCAAAACATCTTTTTTGTCCACTACAATATAATCGGTAAGTCCTTCAATAACCATTAATTTATCGGTCGCCGAATACACCATTGTATTTTTTGTATTTTTTAAAAGTGTTTTGGCTCGGACAACCGCATTATGGTCAGCGTCTTTATCCAGTTTATCGTGCAAAGCTCCCCATGTTCCCAAATCGTTCCAATCAAAAGTAGCTTTTTTTACATAAACATTGGCGGCTTTTTCTAAAATCCCAAAATCGATAGAAATATTTTCGGCATTACCGTAATTCTTTTCAATAAAAGTCTCTTCTTCGGGAGTATTTAAAGTAGAAATTCCGTTATTGAAAAGCGAGTACATTTCCGGTAAATAGGATTGAAATGACTGAACAATACTTTTTGTATTCCACATAAAAATTCCGGCGTTCCACAAAAAATTTCCTTCTTCCAAAAAGTGTTTTGCTGTTTTATAATCGGGTTTTTCTCTAAACTGAAGCACTTTTTTTATAGGTGAACCGTCGTTTTTGTCATACTCTATATATCCGTAACCGGTGTTGGGGAAGGTTGGGTTAATTCCTAAAGTAAAAAGGGCGTTGTGGTCTTTACAATAATCAAAACAAGATTGTACATCGTTTTTAAAAGCGGTTTCGTCTTCAATCCAATGGTCGCTTGGGGCAACAAGCATTAAGGCATTGGGGTTTTGTTTGTGAATTTTTAACGCCGAAAGCAAAATACACGGTGCCGTGTTTCGCATAGCGGGTTCTAACACAACTTGTTCTTTGCTTATTTGTGGTAATTGCTCTAAAACCAAATTAATATAACGCTCGTTGGTAAGGATTAAAATATTTTGTGTGGGTATAAATTTTGCCAATCTTAAAAAAGTGGTTTGCAACAGGCTTTTTCCCGTACCCAGCATATCGTGAAATTGTTTAGGAAAGGCACTTGTGCTTACGGGCCAAAACCGAGAGCCGATACCGCCTGCCATTATTACTGCATATTGGTTGTTATTCATTTAGTAAGGTTTATAATAATGCTTCTACTTCGGCATTGGGATTAAACAGGTATATTCTTCCGGTGGCTGTTTCTTTGCATTCGTATCGTTTTACCCGTTTTTTCCCGCGTATAAATTCTCTTCCGTTGTAGAGTTTAAATTTTGCGCCGTAAGGCACTTCAAATATAGGTATTTTATCGGAAGGCGGATTGTATTGTTTTAATGCTAAGGAAAGTCGGGTATCGGTATCGCTACTGGCTTTAGGATTTTTAAAGTGAAGCGCAAGATAGGGTAATAAGTTATTTGGAAAAATTTCGGGACGAAGTAACGGAAGCATTAATTGTTGAAATGTATGTTTCCATTCTTGCCCGTGTGGTTTTATTCTTGTTCCGTAAGTAGAAAAAGCCACCAGATGTGCAATTTCGTGAACCAGTGTAATTAGAAATTTGTATTTGTTTAGGTTGGCGTTTACGGTAATTTTATGTTGTCCGTTAGGGAGTTTTCGGTAATCTCCGTGACGCGTAGCACGTTGCTTTACGATTTGAAGATGAATATGGTGTACTTTTATTAATTTTAACACCGAATTTACAGCGGCTTCTGGAAGGTATTTTTTTAAAACGTCATCCATAACCGATTACGGAGTGGTACTGGAAACTTGTAAAACTTTTCCGTTATAATACTTGTTTCCTGTCAATGAAAAGTTCATAATATAGTGTGCCATTTCTTTTGCAGTAACCGGTGCTTTAAATCCTGGAAAGGCTTCTTGAAGCATTTCGGTTTGCACGGCACCTAAGGCAAGGGCATTAAACGAAGGTCCGGTTTCTTTATACTCTTCTGCAAGTACTTCTGTGAGCGTTATCAAGGCTCCTTTGCTACTGCTGTAAGCACTAAGCCCGGGAAATTTCACGCTTCCCTGCACACCGCCCATACTACTAATGTTTACCACGTGGCTGTTCTTATTCATAAACGGTACCATAGCTTGTATGAGTGCTGCTGCTCCAAAAACATTTACTTCGTAAATGGCTTTAAATTCGGCTATTTTTGTTTTAGCAAAAGGTTTGTTAAGTAAAACGCCGGAATTATTAATAAGCACATCTACGTGTTTCCAGTGTTCTTTTACAAATTTGCTTACTTTTTTAATATCTGAGGCATCGGTAATGTCAAACGGAAAAATAGTACATCCGTCTAAATTCATACTTGAAATCGGAGCGTCGTTACGCGAAAGTGCTAAAACCTGATATCCTGCATCGGTAAATAATTGCACTAGTTCATAGCCTATTCCTCTACTGGTTCCGGTGATAATGATTTTTTTCATGGGTAACATATTTTCTGGTTATTCCTCGCCTCTAAATTTAACCTTTTTTTCCGGAGTTTTTTCAGAAGGGATATTTTCTACAGGAATTAGTTTTGTTTTTTCGAATAAAACAGACTCAAATTGGCTTATGTTTTTAACTAAATAAATTAATACAATGGCATTAATTATTGAAATAACATCAGAAATGATTGAAATTTTAGTTCCTTCAATAAGCTGATTAACAGTTTCTTGTTTTAATGCCATTTTAAAGGCTACCCTATCTACAACACCAGATATAATAAATAAAAACCACCACAATCCGATTAAATAGGAGTTTTTATTAAATAAAAAGGATACATCAATTTTTTTAACAGCTTGTTGTGTTTTTTCCCAGATTTCTTTCATTATCTGGTAGGGTTTAAACAAATTATAAATAGGAATAAAAAACGACCAAACCGCCATACTATCACTGCTTTCTATTGGGATTCTTAAACGATATAAATTTGCGTATGCTCTTCTGAACCAATTTAAGAAAACTACGATTGTAGCGATGTGAAACAGTAGTTGAAAGGCTCCCACAATAACCAAAGAAATATCACTGAAATTTAATCTGGAATCGGCAACTTCATTCTTGCTTTGTAATTGGTATAAAATAGAAAGCTCGTTAAAACTAAAAAGTAAACCAATAAAAAACAATCCTACAAATAACCACAACACCAAAATCAACGATTTGGCTCTTTCTGAGTTATCTTTAAGTAAGGAATTTGCTGTTTTCAATATTGTATTTTTTAAACAAACATCGTTACGGGATTTTCAATATAGGTACGTAAGGTTTGTAAAAAAGCGGCTCCGGTTGCACCATCTACGGTTCGATGGTCGCAAGCCAATGTAACAATCATTGTACTGCCTACTGCTATTTGTCCGTTTTTAACAACAGGTTTTTCTACAATAGCTCCTACGCTAAGTATTGCCGAGTTGGGTTGGTTAATAATAGAGGTAAATTCTTTAATTCCAAACATTCCCAAATTAGAAACAGTAAAAGTACTGCCCTCCATTTCTTGGGGTGTAAGTTTTTTGTTTCGGGCTTTGGTAGCCAATTCTTTCACATTAGCTCCTATTTGCTGAAAACTCATATGGTCTGCAAATTTTAGTACGGGAACCAATAATCCGTCGTCCACTGCAACGGCAACACCAATGTGTATGTGCTTGGCAATGCGTGTGGCTTTGTCTGTCCATTGTGAGTTTACCTTTGGATGTTTACGTAAAGCCATCGCACACGCCTTTACAATCATATCGTTAAAAGATATTTTTACATCGGGAGCGGCATTAATGGCTTTTCGGGCGGCAATGGCGTGATCCATATCCAACTCTATGGTAAGGTAGTAATGCGGAGCGGTAAATTTGCTTTCGCCCAATCGTTTGGCAATGGTTTTTCGCATTTGCGAATTGGGTATTTCTTCAAAAGCTTCAACTCCTACCGGTACATAAGATTGTGAAGCGGTAGCGGGCTTATAATTTTCAATATCTCTTTTTATAATTCTTCCGTTTTCGCCGGTTCCGGTAACGGTAGCCAAGTTAATGTTTTTTTCTTTTGCTAATTTTTTAGCCAGCGGTGAAGCGAGGATTCTTCCGTTATTTACGGTAACTTGTTTTTGTGCAACTTCTTTTGTTTTATTTTCTGCTTGTTGCGGTATTTTACTAACGTTTGTTTCTTTTTTCTCCTCTTCCGGTTGAGGTGTTTGGTAGTTTTCAATTATTCCGGAAACATCGGTTCCTTTGGGTCCAATAATTGCCAAAATGCTATCTACCGGTGCCGTTTCACCTTCTTTTATTCCTATTTTTAATAAGGTTCCGCTGTAAAAAGATTCAAATTCCATCGTTGCCTTATCGGTTTCAATTTCGGCAAGAATATCGCCTTCTTCTATGGTATCGCCTTCTTTTTTAAGCCATTTAGCAACGGTACCTTCTT
>JALWYP010000214.1 GCA_026992695.1 Flavobacteriaceae bacterium | reverse complement strand
CCCAATCCGCATAAGATAACGTGGTTAAAACCAGATTCTTTTTTTACTCCTATAAATAATTCTAATCCGTGAACCATAGGTTGCGCCATCACTGCTTTTGCTCCATTTAACTTCATTAATTTATCAAAGCTTTTTGCTGCTTCTTTCATTGAGGTAATATTTAAAATAACTCCGTTGCTATCAGATTTATGAAGTAATCCTACCACCTTCATCACTAACGGAAAATTTTTGTTCTCAATTTGGGAAAGCAACTTTTCTTTATCACTTTCATAAATTTCCATTACCCGTTTAATGCCGGCAGCATCCAACAAAAAAGCCGTTTTTTTTGGGTCTAGGTATCCTTCGGGAGCTTCCTTAATAATACGTCTTATTGTTATTGTATCTACCACAGGTAGTTCAATTTTGTGAGGTATGGGCTTCTTGGTTTTGTAAACCTGAGAAAGTGCTTTTCCAAGAACTACTTCATCGGGAAAATTTATGTTTCCTTTTTCTAAAAAAGAAGTAATTTCCCTATTAGCATTTATCACTGATGGTAAAACCGGATAAATAGGTTTTTTACATATATCTAATTTTACACTCAATACATTGTACACATTTTCAACATCAAACAAACCCGGGCTACCAAACACAACAATCATCGCATCAATGTTATCAAACTTATGCTCGCAATAATCAATGATTATACCTAGTTGCTCAGCTGTTCCGGTAGCCAAAAAATCAATGGGATTTTGCACAGACGATCCGGGATTCAAGTACTCCTTTAGTTCATCTGCCTCTACTCCTTCTAAAAGCGGAATTTGCAGTCCGCCTTTTGCTAATTCATCGGCAAGCATCACCGCAGACCCACCCGCGTGAGTAATGATAGCAATATTTTTCCCTTTTAATTCTTTGTAGTTAAAAATAGAAGCAACACTTAATAATTCTTCCCGGCTACTACAATACACAATTCCAGCTTTCTTAAACAACGCCCGAACAATCAAGTCTGAATTAGCAATAGCGCCGGTATGTGAGGAAGCAGCTCTACTTCCCTGAGCGGTACTTCCTGCCTTTATAGCAGCAATTTTAGCTCCTTTTTTAATAAGAGAAGAAGCGTGTTTAAGTAATTTTTTTGGATTTTTTATTGTTTCGAGGTATAGTAATTTAATGTGTGGGTCTGTTTTAGGATTAAAGGTTTTATCCATGTATTCCAATACATCCTCAACGGTAGTTTGTGCTCCGTTCCCTACAGAAAACACATTGGCAAAGGTTACCCCAAGCTGGATTCCTGCTTCAATAATAAAAACAGCCGTTGCCCCTGATCCCGAAATCAAATCACAACCCCTGCTGTTAAACCTTGGAATGGGGCTGGTAAAAACTCCTTTATAGTTTTTATTAATGATTACTGTTCATTTTGGACCTATTAAACTCGCATTAGCTTGAGTAATAACATTTACTAATTCCTGTTCGGTCTTTTTCCCTTCTTCTCCGGCTTCCGAAAAACCGGCAGAAATAACAATAAACGCTTTTGTATTCTTTTTGTTTGTTAAGATTGTTGCTGTTTCAACACAATATTTTGCCGGAATGGCTAAAATAGCCAAATCAATATTGGGTAAATCATTTACTGAAGAATAACACTTAAATCCTTGTACCTGCTTCTCTTTTGGGTTTACCACATAGATAGCTCCTTTAAACCCACCATCTTTCAAATTTTTGACCATTTTCCCGCCGGGTTTTTTTATATCATTAGACCCGCCAATTACCACAATGCTTTCAGGATTTATCAATTGCTTGTTTATCATAATTGTGGATTGTCATTCGGTTACAAAATTAACAAATAAAAGATGTTTTTGTGTTATTT
>JALWYP010000213.1 GCA_026992695.1 Flavobacteriaceae bacterium | reverse complement strand
CAGAAGAAGTTAAAATACTTAAATATTTGTTATTCAGAGTTTTAAAGTTTTATCGTGTAAAAAGCAACTCGCGGTATTTGGTAAGAGGCCAAAGTTCGTCATCTACTAAAAGTTCTAATTTATCGCAATGGTATCTAATTTCTTCAAAAAATGGTTTTACTTTATTACAGTATAATGTAGCTCGTTTTTCAATATCTTCTGTTTTATTGGCTTTTTTTCGCTCGTCAATCATTTCGGTAATTCCTTTATTGATTTTTTCGATATGATTAGAGATTTGCTTGATGAGTTCCATCTGTTCTCCGGCATATTTCTTGAAATCTTTTCCGTAAATATCTTTTAAGCCTTTTACATTATTTATTAATCGGTTTTGGTATTTAATTGCGGTAGGTATTATGTGGTTTCTGGCAATATCGCCTAATACTCTTCCTTCTATTTGAATACGCATTGTGTATTCCTCCACTTTTATTTCGTAGCGGGCTTCAATTTCTACCTTACTCATAATCTCCAGCTCTTCGTAAAGTGTAATGGTTTTTTTAGAAATCTTTGCTTTTAGTGCTTCGGGTGTCGATTTTTTGTTGCTTAAGCCTCTTTTTCCTGCTTCTTTTTCCCACGCTTTTCCGTAACCATCTCCTTCAAATCTAATTTTTTTAGAGTCTTTTATATATTCTCTTAATACGTTAAAAATGGCATCGTCTTTCTTCATCTTTTTTTCTTTGATGAGCGAATCTACTTTTTCTTTAAAATCTAAAAGTTGTTTTGCTACGATGGAGTTTAAAACGGTCATTGGGTTGGCACAATTAGCCGAAGAACCAACGGCACGAAGTTCAAATTTATTTCCTGTAAAGGCAAACGGAGAGGTTCGGTTTCTGTCGGTATTATCTAAAAGAATTTCGGGAATTTTACCAACTACATTAAGTTTTAGGTCTGTTTTTTCTTCGGGTGAAAGTTTTCCGTTGGTAACTTTTTCGAGTTCGTTAAGTACATTTGTAAGTTGCGAACCTATGAAAACCGAAATAATTGCCGGAGGTGCTTCGTTAGCTCCCAGCCTGTGATCGTTACCTGCACTGGCAAACGATGCGCGTACAAGTTCTTCGTATTCGTAAACCGCTTTAATAGTATTTACAAAAAAGGTTAAAAACTGAAGATTTTTCATTGGTGTGCTTCCCGGGCTTAATAAATTTACTCCGGTATTGGTGCTTAACGACCAGTTATTGTGTTTTCCACTTCCGTTTATTCCGGCAAAAGGTTTTTCGTGAAGCAGTACTTTAAAGTAATGACGGTCGGCTACCTTGTTCATAATATCCATTAATAAGGAGTTGTGATCAACAGCAAGGTTTGCTTCTTCAAATATAGGAGCCAATTCAAACTGATTGGGTGCTACTTCATTATGCCTTGTTTTTACAGGAATTCCCAATAACATACATTCGGTTTCTAAATCGCGCATATAATTAAGTACACGAGTTGGAATAGAGCCAAAATAATGATCGTCTAATTGTTGCCCTTTAGCAGAGGCGTGCCCTAATAAGGTTCTTCCGGTGAGTGTAATATCCGGACGAGATTTGGCAAGAGATTTGTCGATTAAAAAATATTCTTGTTCCCAACCTAAAGTCGCAATGGTTTTGGTTACACTTTTATCAAAATAATTTACTACCGCTGTAGCAGCTTGGTCAAGTACTTGTAAAGAACGAAGAAGGGGTGTTTTATTGTCTAGTGCTTCACCTGTGTATGCCACAAAAACAGTAGGGATACAAAGCGTTGTGCCGTAAATAAATGCCGGCGAAGTGGGATCCCAAGCGGTGTAACCTCTGGCTTCAAAGGTGTTTCGAATGCCTCCGTTCGGAAAG
>JALWYP010000212.1 GCA_026992695.1 Flavobacteriaceae bacterium | reverse complement strand
CCGGCGATTAATACAAAATAAAATGTATTTTTTAATGCCTGCCAGAAAAGGGGGTCCCGGAATAACTTGACGTAATTATCCAGCGCTACAAAGCGGACGGTGGATATGTCGGCAAGGCCATAAATATCAAAGTCCGTAAAACTTATTAAAAAAGCAGCCAAAACCGGGATAAAAAAGAACGTAAAAATAGCGGTCAATGCCGGTGCTAAAAATAATTGATATGGAGATACCCATTTATGAATCAAGCAGATTCCCTTCATTTTTTTTCCTTGAAATCAGCCAGCGTCTTTTTGACAAAATGTTGTTTACATCCTGGTCCAGCTTTTTTAAAGCGTCTCCGGGGGATAAAATTCCACGTGCCATTAATTCATTGTATTCCTGTAATTTTGAAAAAACGATTTGTTCCCATTCGGGTACTTTTGGGGTGCTTTTCACATGTTGAAATTGAATATAAAAAGCTTTCATCAAAGAGTCATTTTTCAATACCGGATTCGCCCATGCTTCCTTTTTTGCCGGTAAATCATTCGTTAGCTGATAAAATTTAATTTGCACCTTATCCGTTGATAGGTATTGAATAAATTCCCACGCTGCTTTTTTTTGCCTGGATCTCTTATTAATAACCAGGCTGGACCCTCCGGCAAGCGATATTCCAGGATAGCGTTTTTTTCCCGGTATAGGAGCAGTGGACCACTGATAACGCAAACTTCCTTTCATCCACTTCTTAAATTCCGGGATATTCCAGGGCCCTGAAATGTACATATTGATAAATCCTTCGGCAAAAGCCTGATAAATATTGGTTACTTCCGATAAGCTGAGGGGTGTTAATTTTTCTTTGTAAAATATTGATAGGAATGAATATGCCTCTACAAATTCTGGTTCGCTAAAGGCACCGTAACAATTGTTATCCTTTAATAATCGGGCACCGTTTTCCAAACCGAAAATGATAAAAGGCGCCCATTCATTGGTGGGTAAGTAAATGGGATATTTTTTCTCGTTTTTATATAAATTTTTAATCCGTCTACATACAGTTAATAATTCATTCCAGGTTTTTGGTGGGGAAGAAAATCCGGCTTGTTTTAAAACATCTTTTCGGTAAAATAAAATGCGGGTATCAATATACCAGGGAATACCATAAACTTTTCCTTTAATCTGATTGGTGTTCCATATTCCTTTAAAATAATGCTCTGGAGAATTCATTCTGGTCTTTTCGATCCATGGGTCCAGCCATTCCAGCGCTCGCAACGCCACAAACTGAGGTATCCATGTATTGCCCAATTGAAACACATCCGGTAGATTGTCGCTGGCAAATGCTGTAATCAATTTTTCCTGAGCAGCCGTCCAGGGGATCATTTGCACCTTAACCCGAATATTTGGATGGACCTGCTCGAATTCAGGCACTAATTTTTTCACATGTTCTCCTTCTGCTCCCATAGCCCAGAACTTGATATAAATGGGTTCTGTCCCCGATTTTCTGGAACAATTCAATAGAAGCAATACCAGAATAAGGAAGGAAAGTTTGCTATAAAAAATAACAAATGGTTTCATGCCTGCTCACTTAAAATGTAAACGCTTACATAATTTTGTTATTATCAGTGCAGAAAGCAAGGTGTTTTTGTGAAAGTGGCATGTGAATTCACAAATTGGGCAGATTTTGCTTTAGCTGAAAATTTATAAAGCTACGAGTGTTTTACTCGAAGTAGCTTTCACAATCTTGCTAAGCGGTAGCAAAAATCTTAATGGTAAGCTTCAAGCGTCAATTAAAGTATCCTTTGAAAACTTATCAAAGAAGAAACCTCATGGTATAATTCAATAATATCTTTCATCTTTAAATCCATTATTGGGAC
>JALWYP010000211.1 GCA_026992695.1 Flavobacteriaceae bacterium | reverse complement strand
TCCACCTCCTGTAGAGACATAGCTCACTTTATTTGTAAAACCAAATTTTTTAACCGCCGCTACACTATCGCCTCCGCCTACTAACGAAAACGCTCCGTTTACAGTAGCCTCTGCAATTGCATTACCGAGCGCAATGGTTCCTGTTGCAAATTTTTGCATTTCAAAAACTCCCACAGGACCATTCCATAAAATGGTTTTACTTTTTAATATCACTTCCTTAAAAATTTGGTTGGTTTCGGGACCAACATCTAAGCCCATCCATCCTTTAGGTATAGCATTAATGGGTGCGGTTTGGGTTTGTGCTTCTTCACTAAAGGCATCTGCAATAACGGCATCAACAGGCAAATGAATTTGTGTGTTTTTTGCTTTGGCTTGCGCTAAAATTTCTAATGCTAATTTAAGTTTATCCTCTTCAACAAGCGAACTTCCTATTGTGCCTCCCAAAGCTTTAATAAACGTAAATGCCATTCCGCCACCAATAATTAAATGATCAACTTTATCTAAGATATTTTTGATGACTGTTATTTTTGAAGAAACTTTTGCTCCTCCAATTATGGCGACAACAGGAGGTGTGCTGTTATACAAAACTTTGTTGATGTTTTCTACTTCTGAAGCCAATAAAAATCCGGCACATTTCTCATTGGGGAAAAATTGTGCAATAACAGTAGTTGAAGCATGTGCCCGATGTGCTGTTCCAAAAGCATCGTTTACATAAACCTCTCCCAGTTCTGAAAGTTTTTTAGCAAAGTGTATATCTCCTTCTTTTTCTTCTTTATAAAACCGGAGGTTTTCCAGTAAAAGAATTTCTCCGGGTTGCAGATTATCCGCTATTTTCTTGGTTTCTTCACCAACACAATCCGAGGCAAATTTAACCCTTACACCTATTACATCTGAAACGGCAGGAACAATGTGTTTTAATGAATATTTTTCTTCAACTCCATTTGGTCTTCCTAAGTGCGACATTAGCACACAACTGCCTCCGTCTTCTAAGATTTTTATAATGGTGGGTTTTGCAGCTTCAATTCGAGTTTTGTCTGTTACCTCAAAATGTTCGTTTAACGGCACATTAAAATCTACTCTAATAAGCGCTCTTTTGTTTTCAAAATTGCAATCTTTAACCGTTTTCATCTGTTTAAAAATTTGTAATTATTTGATTTTAAAAGCAATTCCAAATTTTTTAACATCCGGAACCACTTCGCTTTCACATAAACTTTTTTAATCATTCCCGATAGGATATGCTTAAAAAAATTTGTGTTCATTTGATATGCGTTATACTTTAAACAAATCTTTTGGTATTGTATTAAATCCCAGACTGTTAACTTTTTTTTCAATGGCTGACACTTCAACAAGCGCATGGGTGTACACAGTAAATTCAGCCGGAAAAACAGTTGTATTTATTTCTACTTTATCAACCCCATGTATGGTGGCTACTGCCTCTTTTATTCGTTCTAAATCTTTCACCTCTTTGGCGTTTGTGCTAAAGGTTTTTCCGTGGTTTCCGGGTATTACATTGTCTGTTAGCAAACTCATAATTTACTTGTTTTTATTTAGTTTATTAGCTACAAAGATACTTTGTTTTGTCGACTTTACAGATACCTGTTACTATTAAATAATTCTTAAAAATGTAGCTTTTAAAACGGTTAATTAATCTTTACTCAAGTTCCGGAGTTCAATACTCACACCGTGACTTTGAGTCACGGTGTGAGTAAATTTTGTTAATTAGGTTTTTTTAGGATGGAATAATTACCAATAAAAACAGTATTTTTGCTTATGGATTTTTCAGAAATAATAGGTCAAAATCATTTAAAAACCCACCTTCAACAAACGGTACAAAACGGTAGAAT
>JALWYP010000210.1 GCA_026992695.1 Flavobacteriaceae bacterium | reverse complement strand
AAAAAATAAGAATAATTAAAAAAAAATAAAACTTAATGAAAAGCCTTAATGGAACTTAATGCCTTAACGGTTCAGTTTTTTTTAAACATTAAGAAATTAAGATAAGTTAAGAAAATAAACCTTAATGAAACGTCTTAATGAAGCTTAATGCCTTAATGGTTTACTTTTTTTTCTATTGTGATTTAAGAATAGTTAGCACCTTAAATAAAAACCGTTAATTTGCGTTTTACTTTATTAGAAAAACAATGAAAAAAATCACCATCGCTTCCTATAACGTAAACGGAATAAGAGCCGCAATGCGAAAAGGTTTTTTACAATGGTTACAACAAACAAATCCGGATATAATTTGTATTCAGGAAACCAAAGCACGAGAAGAACAAGTAGAAACACAAGCCATTGAAGCAGCCGGTTATCCGTACCATTATTGGTTTAGCGCGCAAAAAAAAGGATATAGTGGCGTTGCCATTTTTTGTAAAGAAAAACCAAATACTGTTGCGTACGGCACCGGAATAGATTATATGGATTTTGAAGGTAGAAACATTCGTGTAGATTTTGATACAATTTCTGTAATGAGTCTGTATTTACCCAGCGGAACCAATCTTAATCGATTAGAATTTAAACTGCAATATATGGCAGATTTTCAAAAGTATGTAAACGAGTTAAAGGCTAAAATTCCCAATTTAGTGATTTGCGGCGATTATAATATTTGCCATCAAGCTATCGATATTCACGACCCAAAACGCAATGCAAATGTTTCAGGTTTTTTACCCGTTGAACGAAAATGGATAGACCAATTTATAAATTCGGGATTTATTGATTCGTTTCGGTATTTAAACAAAAAACCACATCAATACACTTGGTGGAGCTATCGAGCAAATGCAAGAGCCAATAACAAAGGATGGCGTATAGATTATAATATGGTTGCAAAACCCTTACAAGAAAATATAAAAAGAGCCGTTATACTACCTGAGGCATTTCATAGCGATCATTGCCCGCACATAGTAACATTAGAATTTGCCTAATACAAATAGATTTAAACCCAATAAAATGAAAACAACAGCTTACCTATTTGCCGTTTTATTACTTGCTTCATCTTGTGTTTCATCAAAAATATACGACGACTTAAAAGCTCAAAACGATACATTAAAGCTCGAAAACCGACAACTTATGTCGCAGTTAGACAGCCTTTCGGGTGGAGGCGATTCTTCTTCCGAAAAAATTAAAAAAGAATTAGAAGCAATAAAATCTGAAAAAAGCAGGTTGCAAATGGAATTAGAAGCTACCAAAAACACCTTGCAACAATTACAAACTTCGTACGATGCTTTAGAATCTAACAGTTCTGAAAATTTAACCGAAAACCTTAAACGCAACCGTGACTTGCTTAACCAATTGGAAGAAAAAGAAAAACGATTAAATGAAGAGTCGTTACGTTTGCAAAAATTAGAAGAAGCCTTGGCTTTACGCTCTAAGCGAATTGAAGAATTAGAACGAATTATTGCCGATAAAGATGCCAAACTAAAAAAGTTAAAACTTGCCATTTCAAAGGCTTTAATAGATTTTGAAGGAAAGGGACTTACCGTAACGCAACGCAACGGAAAAGTATATGTATCTATGGAAAACAAACTCCTTTTTAAAAGTGGTAGTTGGGCGGTAAACCCCAATGGTGAAAAAGCGGTAAATTTAGTAGGAAATGTTTTATCCAAAAACCCCGAAATTGCTGTTCTTATTGAGGGACATACCGATAATGTACCTTATTCCGGAAACGGAAACATCAACAACAACTGGGATTTATCTACCAAACGAGCTACAGCTATTGTAGCTATTTTACTAAAAAACCCAAACATCAACAAAACCAACCTAACTGCAGCCGGAAGAGGCGAATATGCTCCGGTTACCTCTAATGCAACACCCGAAGGGCGTGCTCAAAACAGACGAATTGAAGTGATTTTAACTCCAAAATTAGATGAATTGTCTAAATTATTAGAGGAAGAAGATTGATATAAAAAAACAAAATTAGTTAAGAAACCGCTTTTAATTTCTTGATGGTAGATTTATTGAGTTTTTTCTCGGCATATTCTTTAGTAACGTGTAATTTTTTGGTTTTTGAACCGGGAAGTTCAAACATGGCATCTGTTAAAACGGCTTCACATAAAGAACGAAGTCCTCTAGCACCAAGTTTATAGACTACGGCTTGTTCTACAATAAAATCGAGTGCTTCTTCAGTAATAACAAAATCGATACCATCCATTTCAAACAATTTTTTATATTGCTTTATAATGGCATTTTTAGGCTCGGTTAAAATAGCTCGTAATGTTTTGTTGTCTAAAGGATCCATATAGGTAAGCACCGGTAATCTGCCAATAATTTCAGGAATTAACCCAAAGTCTTTTAAATCCTTTGGTGTAATATAACGAAGCATATTATCCCTGTGTAAAGTATCTTCTTTTTTTGAAGCACTAAACCCTACAGCTTGCATGTTAAGACGTTTAGATATAACACGATCTATACCATCAAAGGCTCCTCCGGCTATAAACAGGATATTTTGTGTATTTACTTGTATAAACTTTTGGTCGGGATGCTTTCTTCCGCCTTTTGGCGGAACATTTACAACGGTACCTTCCAGTAATTTTAACAAGGCTTGTTGTACTCCTTCGCCACTTACATCGCGAGTAATAGATGGGTTGTCACTCTTACGAGCAATTTTATCTATTTCGTCAATAAAAACAATCCCTTTTTGAGCTTTATCAAGGTCATAATCTGCTGCTTGCAGTAATCTTGTTAAGATATTTTCTACATCTTCGCCTACATATCCGGCTTCGGTTAAAACGGTTGCATCAACAATTGCAATGGGTACGTTTAACATTCGAGCAATGGTTTTTGCTAAGAGTGTTTTTCCGGTTCCGGTTTGCCCTACAATGATGATATTACTTTTTTCAATATCGATATCATCTTCGGTTTTTTCTTGAAGCAGTCGTTTGTAGTGGTTGTAAACGGCAACCGAAAGAATTTTTTTTGCGTGTTCCTGCCCAATGATATAGTCGTCTAAGAATTTTTTAATGATTTTTGGCTTTTTCAGCATTAATTCTTTAGACAATTCATCGTTGGATTGATGGTTTGATTCTTCAATTACAATACCATGAGCTTGTTCGATGCATCTATCGCATATATGCGCATCGAGACCTGCAATAAGCATATTGGTTTCAGACTTACTGCGCCCGCAAAACGAACATTCTAATTCTTCTTTAGCCATGGTTATTTTCGTTCTAATATTTCATCAATCATTCCGTATTTTTTAGCTTCATCGGCTTTCATCCAGTAATCTCTATCGCCATCGTCATATACTTTTTCCATAGATTGACCGCTGTGTTTTGAAATAATTTCATACAGCTCTTTTTTAAGTTTAAGTATTTCTCTGGCAGTAATCTCAATATCGCTGGCTTGCCCTTGTGCTCCTCCCATAGGTTGGTGAATCATGACACGAGAGTGTGGTAAGCCGCTTCGTTTTCCTTTGGTTCCTGCACAAAGTAATACCGCACCCATAGAGGCTGCCATTCCGGTACAAATAGTAGCTACATCGGGTTTTATAAATTGCATCGTATCGTAAATACCTAAACCGGCATAAACACCTCCTCCGGGAGAATTTATATAAATTTGAATATCTTTTGAAGCATCTGTACTTTCTAGAAAGAGCAATTGCGCTTGAACGATATTAGCTACTTGATCATTAATAGCTGTTCCGAGAAAAATGATTCGATCCATCATTAATCTGGAAAAAACATCAAAAACCGCAATATTCATTGGGCGTTCTTCAATGATATTAGGAGTTAATCCTACCGGTGTAACGGAACTAATTATCTGGTTATAATAGGTGCTACTAATACCTTGGTCTTTAATAGCAAATTTTTTAAATTCTTCTCCGTAGTTCATAGTCTTTTAATTTGTTTAACGGTATAAAGATACGTTTTTTTTCGGGTTACTTTTGGTATGCTTCTTTAGCAAATTTTTCAAAGGTTACCTCTTTAGTCTTTAATTTTGCTTTTTCCTTAAAGAAAGTAAGCATTTTTTGACTTTGAAGTTGATCACTTAATCGTTTTACTTCCTCTTGGTTAGCCAAAACTCTTTCTACAATTCCGTCTAATTCTTCTTGTGAAGGATTTGGGTTTCCGTATTGAGCCATTTGTGCTTTTATTAAATTTCCGGCATATTCTTTTAACTCATCGAAGGTAACTTGAAGGTTGTTTTCTGAAATTAGTTTCCCTTCTATAAGTTGGTAACGCAATCCTTTTTTGCTTTTTTCATATTCTTCTTTTGCTTGTTCTTCGGTCATGGGTTCGTTACCCGAAACTTGTATCCAACGTTGAAGAAAATCGTCGGGAAGGTCGAATTTAGTATTTTCAATAAGCGATTCAACTACATCGTCCATTAATTTTTGGTCGCTTTGTTGCACAAATTGACGTTCGGCATCTTCTTTTATTTTTGTGCGTAATTCTTCTTCGGATTTTACCACATCTTTCCCAAAAAGTTTATCAAAAAGTTCTTGGTTTAACGGTGCCGGCTCGCGTTTGTTTATTTCTTTAATTTCTAAATTAACTTCTATATCCAACCCGTGAGCATCGTCATGAGATACTCCTAAATAACGTTGGTTATTGTGGTCATCGGCAAAAAGTCCTTTGGTTTTAAGAGTGATTACATCTCCTTTTTTTGCTCCAATTAATTTTTTAAGTTGTGTTTTTCCTTTAATAACATCAAGCGAAAAGGTGATTTCTTTGTTTATTTCTTTTTCTTCGTTGGTAAAAACTCCGGTGATTTCGTCGCCTTTTTCAACCGTATCTTTTGAAATTAATTTTCCGTATTGGTTTTGAATAGACTTTACTTGGTTGTCTATCATTTTATCGTCGGCAACAATTTTATAATGCGTAACGGCTTTCTTTTTTAAATCTACTTCAAACTTAGGAGCCATTCCCAATTCAAATTCAAAAGAGAAATTGGGATTTTCCCAATTTATAGCTTCTTCATTTTTAGGTAACGGATTTCCTAAAACATCTAATTTTTCTTCAACCAAATAGTTTTGTATAGCTTCTTGTAGTATTTTGTTTACTTCATCTAGTAAAACTCCTTTTCCGTATTGTTTTTTAATTAAACCAAGTGGCACGTGCCCTTTTCGAAAACCGGGTATGTTAGCCGATTTTTTATAATCTTTTAAAATTTTATCTACTTTCTCTTGATAATCTTCTTGGTTTATCTCTACGGTTAATACCGCATTTAAATCATCGATGTCTTTTTTTGTAATATTCATTTTTGTTGCTATAAATTAACGCTTTGTAAAACAAGCTTTTTCTTTACCGAAAAGCGGGTGCAAAGGTAGGGGAATAATTAATAAGGAGCAACTTTTATGGTTTTTTGATTTTATGGAACACTCGTCTTGTAAATTTGTGTTTTCCAAGTAAAAAAACTACTTTCGATTAAAAATATACAACACGTAACCAATGAAACATGTATTATTATTTCTTGCATTAAGTTTAAATTTTACGCTTCAGGCAACCGAGATTTTTAAGTACAACCTTAAAAAAAACGAAAAATTTGTAACTACTTTATCAGGTAAAATGAACAATCAAACAACATTGCATCTTGTTGTTGTTAAAAATAAAAAAACCAAATTATACGATGTTTTGCCTTTTGTAATGAATTTAAATCAAGAAATAAATCAACTTGAAACAGTGAGTTTTAACGAAGAGCCTAACATCCTTTCTTACCATGAAAACAATGGGGCTATTACTTTAACAAATTTACAAGATAATCAGCTTGAAATAGTAGATATAAATATTGCCACAGGAAAACACACTTCAAAATCTATGACGATAACCGAAGATCCTCTGGTATTTATAAATGAGAATGTTTCGTACTTGTTAAATTTCAATAAAAAAAACAACACGATTTTAATCACAACCATACACAATACCCAAAAAAGTAGTACGACAACGGTAACGATTCCCGAACAACAAAAAAAGAAAGTATCTTCTTGCTTTAAAGATAACCAAGTAGAGGTTGTGCAAACCAACGAATATGTAAAAAACGGGTCTATTGAAAAGACACAAGCTTATTTTGAAAACGGGAAGTTTCACTTTATAACCAACAACCAAAAAACGAATAACATAGACATAGTAAGCCTAGATGCAAAAGATGAAAACCCTATTAAACTTAACTCAATTTCTTTTAATAAAGATTTAAAAATTAAGGATATAAATTCGCATTTACTCGAAAATAAACTTTTTTACAGTTCGCTTACTAAAGATGACATACAAATTTCTGTTTATGATATAACTAAAGAGGAAGAAATAAAAACCCTTTCGCTTGAGGATTTTGGTAATTTAAAATCTGTAAAGGTTAAAAAAAATAGATTTTTAAAAGAAGCTGCAAAAGATTATATGAAAACAACCATATCATCTAACAAAACCGTTAACGGTAGTTACAAAATTACTATGGATTACGTTAATAAAAATAATTACCATTATGA
>JALWYP010000209.1 GCA_026992695.1 Flavobacteriaceae bacterium | reverse complement strand
ATTATATACCCCATAAGCGCTCATAAATTGAGTACCATTAAGTAACGCTAACCCCTCTTTTGCCTCTAATACAATAGGTTTTATTTTATGCTTTTTTAATACGTTAGATGCCGTTACTATTTCATCCCCAACATAAACCTTACCTTTACCTAACAATGGTAAAGATAAATGAGCCAACGGAGCCAAATCACCCGAAGCACCTAAACTACCTTGGGTATATACTACGGGTAAAATATCTAAATTAAAAAAATCTACCAACCGTGATACGGTTTGTAACTGCACACCACTATACCCGTAACTTAAAGATTGTATTTTAAGCAACAACATTATTTTTACAATAATTTTTGGCACTTTATCCCCTGTACCACAAGCATGCGAAAGCACCAAATTTTCTTGTAATTGAGATAAATTTTTAGTCGAAATTTTTACATCACATAACGACCCAAACCCTGTGTTAATACCATAAATAGGAGTTTTATTGTCTTTAATTTTAGCATCTAAATAACGTTTAGATCTGTTTATACGAATTACGGCATCATCAGATAATGCAATTTTTTTATTTTGTTCCAGTATTTCTTTTATTGTTTGTAAATCTAATACTGCCGAAGAGATGTAATGTGTTTCTTGCATAATTTTTGGTTCAATCGCAACAAAAATACCAAATAATGTTAAGGTTTTATATATTTTTTTTCATCTGAAAAATATTCTTGTACATTAGCAAAAAAATAAATCACTAAAAAATGAAAAAACTACTCATCCTATTTGCAATTCTTGCATTAGCAGCTTGTAAAACTGAAGAAAAACCAAAAGACTATGTTACGTTTTCGGGGAAAGTCACGAACCCCAATAGCGATTCACTTGTAATAAAATCTAGAGATTACAATAAAGTAATTAAATTAAAAGAAGACGGAACGTTTACCGACACCTTAAAAGTTAAACCAGGAATGTACTATTTGTTTGACGGCTCGGAATCTACTCCTATTTACCTGAAAAATGGTTATGATATGAATTTAACAATCGACACAAAGGAGTTTGACGAAACAGTTAAGTATACCGGCGAAGGCTCTGAAAATAGTAATTTTCTTGCTCAGAATAATTTGTTGATGGAAAAATTAATGTCACAAGATTTTAGTGAATTAGATGAAGCCAACATAACAAAGAAATTTGATGAAATAAAGTCTAAATTGGAAGGTTTTATAAATAAACATACCGAAATAGATTCTAGTCTTGCTGCCGATATGAAAAAGAGTTTAGACCCCATGCTGAAATCGCAAAAAGGTTATTATTTACAAATGGCAGCACTAAAAAGAGACCTTCCTAAGGGAGCTCCCTCTCCTACTTTTGAAGCGTATGAAAACTATTCGGGAGGAACAACCTCGCTTTCAGATTTAAAAGGAAAATATGTGTATATAGATGTTTGGGCAACTTGGTGCGGACCTTGTAAAGCAGAAATACCGCACCTTAAACAAATTGAAAAAGACTACCATGGCAAAAACATTGCCTTTGTAAGTATGTCGATTGATGATGACAGAAGCCACAAAGGTTCTTGGGAAAAAGCAAACCAAGATTGGCGTGCTATGGTTAAAGATAAAGAATTAGGAGGCATTCAATTATTTGCTCCAAAAGGATGGAAATCTAAATTTGTAACCGATTATCGCATTAACGGAATTCCCAGATTTATCTTAATCGATCCTAACGGAAACATTGTTTCGCCAGATGCGCCGAGACCTTCCAGCCCGAAACTTAGATCAACATTAGATGAATTATTAAAATAATACCTACACCTTAATATAAAATAGTCCAAAACTATTTTATATTTTAGAATGGTTAATGCCGTTACAGAATGAAAAT
>JALWYP010000208.1 GCA_026992695.1 Flavobacteriaceae bacterium | reverse complement strand
GCTTATAATAACCCGTTAAAGCATATTTTTTTTGCATTTTATTTTTTAAAACCATGCGACAAACAAAATAATATAATGTAAAAAATGGTAATAAAAAGGTAGCGAAAATATGGTAAATGCATACTAACTGTGAAATATAAAGTTGTTTTTGATGTTAAAAGCTTAAAAATAAGAAACTTATCCCGTAATAGGTTGTAGAAGCCTATTATTTGAAAGGATAACACAACCTGCATAATTATTCAAATAAATTAGGGTGAGTTGTAGAAGCCTATTATTTGAAAGGATAACACAACTAAAATAAGTACATCAAGATAAATACCCAAGTTGTAGAAGCCTATTATTTGAAAGGATAACACAACTATTATATCATCTTTAAATTTCCAATCAGGTTGTAGAAGCCTATTATTTGAAAGGATAACACAACGGTTTTAGGTACGTTTTAAGGTGCTATTTGTTGTAGAAGCCTATTATTTGAAAGGATAACACAACTATTGGTGGTAACATCGTGTAACCAAAAAGTTGTAGAAGCCTATTATTTGAAAGGATAACACAACATTACTTGAAACTCACCGTAAAAAAGTGAAGTTGTAGAAGCCTATTATTTGAAAGGATAACACAACACAATCGTTTTCTTGCTTTGATTGTTTCTGTTGTAGAAGCCTATTATTTGAAAGGATAACACAACTAAAATTGCGTTTAGTTTTTCCATAGCTTAGTTGTAGAAGCCTATTATTTGAAAGGATAATACAATATGTTTCGGGAAGATTAGTGTGTTTTTATTACTTATTTCCCGTAATACCCAAAGGGCTTATTTTATTACGTATGATTCCTACGGCTTCGCATACCTTACAAGATGTAGAAGAAACCCTAAATGCATTTTCAGCAATACGAGAACGTTTAGAAAGCGGTACTTATAAACGTCTTTCTGCCGGAGTAGCAGCAGCATTTGGAGAGTGATTTTTTATCGCATTTATTTTAATCAAAAAGACCGGATACAAAGCATCCGGTCTTTTTGTATATAAAATTAATAAAGCTATTGTTTTATCAATTCTAATTTAACTTCAATATCAATAGTATTTCCTACCATAAGTGCACCGTGTTTGGTTTTTCCGTTAAATGCAATTCCATAATCCATACGGTCTAGGGATCCACTTATTTTTAATCCGGCTCGAGTTCCACCCCATGGATCTTCAATAGTACCTCCAAAAGTAGCATTAAGTGTCACCGGTTTGGTTACTCCCCGCATGGTTAAATCGCCTTTTAATTGATATGTGTTTTCTCCGGTTTTGGTAAAAGAAGTGCTGGTAAAAGAAATTTCGGGGTATTTTTCTGTAAAGAAAAAGTCTTCAGCTTTAAGATGCGCGTCTCTGTCCTCATTCTCGGTATTAATAGAATTAGCATCTATGGTAAATAAGGCTTTAGCATTTGTAAAATCAGAATCTTCAGTAGTAAAACTTCCGTTAAAGACTTTAAAATTCCCATCTACTTCAGAAACAACCAGGTGACTCACCGAAAATCGTACTTTTGAATGATTTGGATCTACTTTCCAAGTGGTTTGTGCAAGCATACCTAATGATGCCGCAATAAATAAAACTGATAAAAATGTTTTTTTCATGATTGTATGTGTTTAAAAATTTCTTTTGCAAAGATGAACTAGTCGGTTTTAAAAACCATTCACCTATGTTAACTAATTTTAAAAGTAGCGTAATGTATTCATTTTTTGAATATTAAAATGTTAAGCAAATGATAATAATACTATATTTGTGTAAATAATAGTTGGTCTGAAATGTATGATTTTTTTATTTTCCACATTTTCATATAACTAAAAAGTAAACAAATGAATAATTTAAT
>JALWYP010000207.1 GCA_026992695.1 Flavobacteriaceae bacterium | reverse complement strand
TGAAGGTACGATGGTAGATACATGGGCTACCGTAGGTAGTTGTGCCCAAATTGGTAAAAACGTACATTTAAGCGGTGGTGTAGGTATTGGTGGTGTTTTAGAACCCCTGCAAGCTGCTCCCGTTATTATTGAAGACAATGCATTTATAGGTTCTCGTTGCATTGTTGTAGAAAGTGTACGAGTAGAAAAAGAAGCTGTTTTAGGAGCCAATGTGGTGCTTACCGCTTCTACTAAAATTATTGATGTTACAGGGAGTAAACCCGTTGAAACCAAAGGTGTTGTTCCGGCGCGTTCGGTGGTAATACCCGGAAGTTACACCAAGCAGTTTCCTGCCGGAGAATTTCAAGTACCGTGTGCACTAATTATAGGAAAACGAAAAGAAAGCACTAATAAAAAAACTTCGCTAAACGATGCGTTACGCGAATATGACGTAGCTGTATAATGAAAAAAGTGCTGGTTATACAACAAAAAATGATAGGCGATGTTCTCACCGCAACCGTTATTTGTAAAGCACTAAAAAATAAGGGGTATGAAGTACATTATTTAATAAATTCGCATACGCTTCCGGTGGTGGAAAACAATCCGTTCGTTGATGAAATTATAGAATTTACTCCCAAAATTGAAAAAAGTAAACTTGCTTTGTTTTCCTTTTTAAAAAATATTAGAAAAAACCGGTACTATGTGGTTGTTGATTCCTACGGAAAACTGAGTAGTACCCTCATTACAGCATTTTCAGGAGCAAAAATAAAAATAGGATATCACAAAAAACACACTGCATTTGTATATTCTAAAACCATAAAACGATTACTAAAACCACAACACCAATTTAGTCTCGCTATTGAAAACAGATTGCGTCTTTTAGAGCCGCTGGGAATCGATTTTGAACCTTTATCTCCTAAAATTTTTCTTACCGAAGCAGAAAGAGATGATGCACAACAAACTTTGCGTAACGGAGGAATCGATTTTTCTAAACCGGTATTTATGATAAGTCTTTTAGGTAGCAATCCCAAGAAAACCTATCCGCTACCTTATATGGCTGAACTGTTGGATTTTATTATTTCTACAATTCCCGAAGCGCAATTGCTTTTTAATTACATCCCGAATCAATTATTAGAAGCTAAAGATTTATATAACAAATGTTTACCTATTACTCAAAAATCGGTGTTTTTTAATTTATACGGAAAAAATTTACGTGAATTTATTGCCTTTACCTCCAACTGCAATGCATTAATAGGCAATGAAGGAGGCGCCGTAAATATGGCAAAAGCTTTAAATATACCTACATTTATAGTGTTTAATCCGGCATTGAATAAAGCAAATTGGTTTGGAAAATCTGAATACCAAAAGCATCAAGCCGTGCATTTGAACGATTATATAGCTTATGATTTATTTGAAGCTAAAAAAAATCCCGAAGAATTTTATTTAAAATTTAAGCCTACATTTGTTTTACCAAAATTGAAGGAGTTTTTGAGCCTGCAAAATGACGTATAAATTTTTAATTTACATATCGTACCGGTATTCCATACCAATAGGGGAACCTTTAGAAGCAGAAATACGTACGCGTGGTTTTGAAGTACAGTGGTTTGCAGACGAACCCGAAACATTTACTTACTTAAAAAATAAAAACAATGTACTGCCTACCATACAAGATGCAATAAACTACAAACCCGATATAGTACTTACCGCAACCGATATGGTACCCGATTTTATTAGCGGATTAAAAGTGCAAGTTTTTCATGGTTTCAATTCGTACAAAAGACCGTCTAAAAAAATTATAGATGCCCATTTTAGAATACGAGGTTTTTTTGATTTATACTGTACGCAAGGTTCTTCGACAACTTGTTTTTTTACTA
>JALWYP010000206.1 GCA_026992695.1 Flavobacteriaceae bacterium | reverse complement strand
CTAAATTGGTCTGTAATTGTGTGTCCGTCAAATTGATAAATTGCAATTTCGGTAATACCTTCTTCGTTGTATTTTCCTCCGGTAGTTTCTATGTCTAGTATTGCGTACAAATGTTTTTCAATTTTATATCACGCTAATGTATAAATAGTATTTGGTTTACGGATTAATTATAGTCTATTTTTAATAATTTCTTCTACAACCTGTGGATTTAATAGGGTTGAAGTGTCGCCTAAATTGGTAGTTTCTCCAGAAGCGATTTTCCGTAATATTCTTCGCATAATTTTCCCGCTTCTTGTTTTGGGTAATCCATTTACAAATTGAATTTTATCGAGTTTGTAAATTGCACCTATTTCTTTAGCAATTAAGTTGTTAATTTCTGTTTTTAATTGTTCGGAAGCATCTTCTTGGTGATACAATGTAGCAAAAGCGTATAAGGCATTCCCTTTAATTTCGTGCGGAAAACCTACTACGGCACACTCGACTACTTTGGGGTGTTCGTCTATGGTATTTTCTATAGGCGCAGTACCCAGATTATGACCGGATACAATTACAATATCATCTACTCTCCCCGTAATTCGGTAGTTTCCTTTTTCATCTCTTAACGCTCCGTCGCCTGTAAAATAATAACCTTCAAAAGTTGAAAAATAAACTTCTTTAAACCGTTTGTGATTATTCCAAATTGTACGTGCCATTGAAGGCCAAGGAAAGGCGATAGCCAATCTGCCTTCGGCAGGATTTCCAACAACTTCTTTCTTATTGTCATCAAGCAAGACGGGTTGTACTCCCGGTAAAGGTAAGGTTGCAAAGGTTGGTTTCTCAGGGGTTATTCCTGCAAGAGAAGAAATCATAATAGCACCGGTTTCGGTTTGCCACCAGGTGTCTACTATAGGTGTTTTTTCTTTACCTATGTATTTGTGGTACCATTGCCAAGCTTCGTTATTAATTGGCTCGCCTACTGTACCTAATACTTTTAAGGAAGATAAATCGTATTTTTCTACAAACGAAACGGGTTGTTTTTCTAAAGCGCGAATAGCAGTAGGAGCAGTGTAAAATTGGTTTACTTTGTGTTTTTCAATGAGTTGCCAAAATCTTCCGTAATCGGGATATGATGGAACTCCCTCAAACAGTACTGTAGTTGCTCCGGCGCACAAAGGACCGTAAATAATATAGCTGTGTCCGGTTATCCATCCTATGTCTGCTGTGCACCAATAAATATCGTTGGTTTGGTATTGAAAAACATTTAAAAAAGTATACGTACTACCAACCATATAACCTCCGGTAGAATGTACCATTCCTTTAGGTTTTCCGGTAGAACCGGATGTGTAAAGAATAAATAAAGGGTCTTCGCTGTCCATTATTTCAGCCGGACAATTAGGGGAGGCGTTTTTAATCTCTTCGTTCCAAAAAACATCTCTTTTTGGTTGCATTGGAACCGGAGTTTTGGTTCGGTTAAAAACTATTACTTTTTTAATCGTAGGGCAATTTTTAAGGGCTTCATCGCAAATCGCTTTTAATCCTATTGTTTTAGCTCCTCTATACATTTCGTTTGTGGTAATAAGCATTTTGCACGAAGCATCATTTATTCTGCCCTCTATCGCTTTACTAGAAAAACCGGCAAAAACAATAGAGTGAATTGCCCCAATACGAGCACAAGCAAGCATTGCTATTGCTAATTGAGGAATCATTGGCATATACAAACAAACTCGATCGCCTTTTTTAATATTGTTGTTTTTTAAAACGTTGGCAAATTTGCAAACTTTCTGGTGTAACTCTTTGTATGAAATATGTTTTGCAGCTTCTTTAGGGTTGTTTGGTTCCCATAGTATAGCCGTTTTATCACCAAAATCTTTTAGAT
>JALWYP010000205.1 GCA_026992695.1 Flavobacteriaceae bacterium | reverse complement strand
GTTCGGTACGAGCCGTTACAAGGAGTTCTTCTTTTTCATTATAAATTTCATAATAAAACTTAATTCGTACTGTAGGGATTTCTTCTAACGAAGTAACCACGGTAATAAGATCATCATAATAAGCCGGCTTTTTATATTCAATTAAAAGTTTCGTTACTGGAAGATGCACATTGTTTTCTTCCATATATTTGTATGAAAAGCCTAAGTTTCGTAACCATTCGGTTCTGCCTTGCTCTAAGTATTGAGCATAGTTTCCGTAATAAACAATACCCATTTGGTCTGTTTCTCCGTAACGAACACGTATTTTTGTTTTATTTTTTTTCAATTAGTGAAAAAACCGGAAGTTTTTTTGTAGTTTTATCGGTACGGAATATGGTGAAAAAAAAACTTAAATTCAATACCCAAATCATTTTTTTTTTAACTTTTTTGTTCACATATTTGCATTGTTAAGAAATTGTTAGGGGCAATACAATTTAAATGTTTCTTAACTGCTTATTTTTAAAACAACTAACACCTTTTTTTGAATAATGACAAAAACAGCAGACTCGGTTTGGAACAATTGTTTGGCTTTTATAAAAGATAATATTTCTTCGCAAGCATATAAAACCTGGTTTGAACCTATTAAAGCTGTTAAGTTAGTTGAAGATGCTCTAAGTATTCAAGTTCCCAGTAAGTTTTTTTATGAATGGTTAGAAGAGCACTATGTAAAAATACTAAAAGTTGCGCTCACTAAAGAAGTTGGAGAAAATGCAAAATTGGTGTACATCATTAAAATGGAAAACACCTATGGCAATAAAATGCCTTTTACCGAAAAAATTCCCAGCACCAACCGAAGTAAGTTACATTCGCAAGAAATTGATGTTGCAATAAAAAACAAAAGCCCTGAATTAAAAAATCCTTTTATTATTCCCGGAATAAAAAATGTAAAAATTGAATCGCAACTCAATCCCAATTATAATTTTGATAATTTTTTGGAAGGTGAATCAAATCGATTAGCGCGATCTGCAGGGATGGCTGTTGCTAATAAACCCGGAGGCACATCCTTTAACCCATTATTAATATTTGGTGGTGTGGGACTAGGAAAAACGCATCTCGCTCACGCCATAGGTGTAGAGATTAAAGATAAATATCCCGAAAAAACCGTTTTATATATTTCTACCGAAAAATTTACACAACAATATATAGATGCCGTAAAAAAGAATAACCGAAACGATTTTATTCATTTTTACCAAATGATTGATGTTTTAATAGTAGATGATATTCAATTACTATCTGGAAAAGCAGGTACACAAGATGTATTTTTTCATATTTTTAATCACCTACACCAAAACGGAAAACAAGTAATACTTACAAGCGATAAAGCTCCGGTTGATATGATGGATATCGAACAAAGACTGCTATCTCGCTTTAAATGGGGATTATCTGCAGAGTTAAATCATCCCGATTACGACACTCGTGTAGCTATTATTAAAAATAAATTATTTAGAGACGGCGTAGAAATGCCGGATGATATTGTAGAGTTTCTTGCAAACAATATTAAAACGAATATTAGAGAACTAGAAGGAGCTATTATTTCACTTATTGCTCATTCGTCGTTTAACAAAAAGGACATTACCATAGATTTGGCTCGTAAAATTGTAGATAACTATGTAAAACACACCAAACGAGAAGTGTCTATTGATTACATTCAAAAAATAGTAAGCGATTATTTTCAAATGGATGTAGAAACACTACAATCTAAAACTCGTAAAAGACATATTGTACAAGCCAGACAATTGGCGATGTTTTTTGCAAAAAAACTTACAAAAGCTTCACTGGCTTCTATAGGTTCTCAAATAGGACAACGCGATCACGCA
>JALWYP010000204.1 GCA_026992695.1 Flavobacteriaceae bacterium | reverse complement strand
TCAGCATAGCGCTTCGGTTTTTATGAATAAAATTTTTAACGGTTGGAAATATTATCAATCGCATCAACCAAAAATAGTTTATTCATATTATCAAGAAAAAAAAGAAATTGCCATTGTAGAGGCTTTAAAGAATATTTCTCAAGTTAAATATATTGGTAACTTAATTAGAAGTTTTTCTGAAGAAAAGCGAAACAAAACAGCTATTGTTTTAGCAGATGAGAAGCTACTAAAACCCTTGCTGTATTCTATTCCTAAAGACTGCGATTTTAATGTAACAATGGGTTTGCCTTTAAAGAATTTGCCTTTGTACGAATTTTTTACATCTATCATTAAATTACAGATTAATTACAACCACAAAAAATTATATTATAAAGATGTCTTAGCCATTCTAAACCATCCTTTAATAACTTATTTTACCAAAAACGCTCAGGAGGCAGTTAAAAAAATACATAAAAACAATTATAATTACCTTTCAGAGAACCAACTTTTTTCGTTGTTAAAAGCAACAAATCCAGAATTAAAGTTGGTTTTTAGTAAATGGAAAAATAACGACTCAATTAACAATGTACAACAACTAATTAACTATCTAAAAGAACAATCGATCTCTACTATTGATGTTGCTACGTTGTTTGAATTTAATAATTTAACGAGTACTATTAACCAGTCTTTAGGTAAAAACATGCAATCTCTTTCTGTTTTTTATCAGTTGCTTTCAGGTTTTGCGCATACCACAAAAATTAATTTTGAAGGGAACCCCAATGAAGGTGTCCAAATTATGGGATTACTGGAAACAAGGGTATTAGATTTTGAAACCGTAATAATAGCCTCTGTAAATGAAGGGATTTTACCATCGGTTGTGCACAGAAACAGTTACCTGCCTTACGATGTAAAAAAACAATTTGGTTTGCCGTTACGTTTTGAAAAAGAACAAGTGTTTGCCTATCATTTTTATCGTGTCTTACACCGAGCTACCGATATCACATTGTTATATAATGGCATTTCAGACGGTCTTAATACCGCCGAAAAAAGCAGGTTTATTTATCAAATAGAAAACGAAAAAATACCCAATCATACAATAAAACATATTGTTTTATCTCCTCATATTAAAATCAATAAACAGCAACCGGTAACCATTGCTAAATCACAAGGAGTTTATCAAAAACTACAAAAAATGGCTGCATCCGGATTTTCTCCGTCGGCGTTAATTATTTACATTAGAAACCCCGTAGATTTTTATAACACATCAATATTAGGAGTAAAAGAGCCGGATTTAATTGAAGAAGATATAGCAGCAAACACCTTTGGAACCATTGTTCATGACACACTCGAAAACTTGTATAAACCATTAATAGGAACGCCATTAACTAAAGATAATTTACTAAAGCTAAAAGAAAAAATAAATACAGAAGTTACCCTTCAGTTTAGTAAATATTTTCCCGAAAATTCTTTTAAAATTGGAAAAAATCTGCTGGTTTTAGAGGTGATAAAAAGGTATGTAGCCAATTTTATTTCTCATGAAATTTCAGATATTGAAAAAGGAAACACGATTATAATTCTTGAGCTGGAGCGTAAATTGCAAACGTCAATTTATGTTAAAGAACTCGATTTAAACATTACTCTAAAAGGAAAAATAGATCGCTTAGATCGCTTTAATGACGAACTAAGGATTATGGACTATAAAACAGGAAAAGTAGAAAATAGTGATTTAAAAATAGTTGATTTAAATTCAACTTTAAAAGTTAAGATAGGAGTAAAATGAAATTTGATTGTATAATTATTGGAAGTGGAATTGCAGGTATTTGGGGTGCTAAATATTTAAATGAAGCAGGTTTTTCTACATTAATAGTGACAAAAAAT
>JALWYP010000203.1 GCA_026992695.1 Flavobacteriaceae bacterium | reverse complement strand
CAAAAAATATGGGCTTTTAGAGAACAAACCAATATTCCGGTTTGCTTTACCTTAGATGCAGGAGCCAATGTTCATGTGTTGTATCCACAGGAATCTAAAACAAAAGTTTATGAGTTTATTGTAAACCAATTGATTGAACACTGTTATAAAGGACAATATATTTGCGATCAAATTGGTTTTGGAGCTAACAAAATTGATTAATTAACAACAAGTTTGGTTGTTGCTAAAACAGTACCATTCTTTTTTAGCTGAGCAAAATAAACTCCATGTTTAAGATTTTTTTTGTAAAAAATCATAGTACTTTTTTTTACATCAATCTTTCTAACTACTTGTCCTATAACGTCAAAAATCGCAATTGTTATATTTTTTTCAGAATCCAAAGAGGTGAGTAAATTAAACGAAAAAGTATCGGAAACAGGATTAGGATAAACATAAAAATCTATATTACTTACTAAAAACTCATCTGTATTTAAAATCTCACTTAATTTTAAAACAATGGTGTTAGTATTACATATTACATCAAAAACATAATTCAAATTATTATATGTTGCTGTAGTAGTTAGTACCGGATTACAACTTGAGATAGGTGTGTCTGATTGAAATACTATAAATTCATCGCCTAAAGTAGGTGAGTAATTAAGTGCCACTTCAAAATCACCTTCAAAATATGTTGTGCCTGAATTTATTATTTTATCAAAGTTAGTTAAACTCTCAATATCTATTTTTAAAATTCCGGTAGTAGATTGTGAAAAATTCTCTGTGTGCAATGTTGTAATACCGGGTTCGGGCGAAAAAACAGCATCATTATTAATAGTTTGCGAATTGTATGTAGGAAAAATAAAAGTGCCAGAACCAACTACTTCTCCATAATATTCATAAATAATTTCAGGGAAATCAGGGTCCTGATAATATTCATATTGATTTTCAAAAAGGGAATTATTTCCCATAATAAAATTTCCTTCTTCAATATTTATAACCCCAGAATTGATTAAATTTAGATTAATTGTATTAAAATCAGTTCCGTTTAAAAGGTTAATATTTCCTGTATTATTTAGCTTTTGATGATCTATCCCAATAATTGTTCCTCCGTTTGATTCTATAAGTCCAAGTGGAGTGTTTGAGAATTCACTTCCATTGTCAAGTATAACTGAAGAAGAAGCTTCCATTTTAAAATTTTGTTGATTCGAAAATATAAATCCATCAAAAATAACTGTAGAATTTTCGGGTATTAATACATTTACTCTTGATATAAAAATTCCACTTCCTTGAAATCTGGTGTTGTTAAATGTAATTTCTCCATCTGCATCGAAAAAAAATGTTCCTGTTATAGAAGGGTTTCCCGTTGGACTATCGGTAATTTCGAGTAAACCTTGGATATTTCCTGAAACTGACCCACCTGTCCCTGCGAAAATAGTATTTCCTTTTAAAATTAAGCTAGAACCTTGAGGTATATCAAAATAGGGACCTAGAATAGTATTTACTGTAGACGGGTTAATTGTTAATTTTCCCTCAGCAACTAAAAAAGTATAGCAACATATTTTTACTTTCACATCAATTAGTACATCTTCAATACCGGTTTTGGTAAAATCTCCGTTAATTTCTAAAAAACCAGGTTGTGCTGTATTAAATGTTATACCAATACCGTCTGTAGTGAGAGAGCCAAAAGAACTCTGATAACCAATAAGCAAATGTGCTCCTTCATTTAACAAAATTGGAGCTGTACTGGAAATTCCGTTTGCTCTAAAAATTTGTATATCTGTTGAGCTTAAAATAGTGATATCTGTAAATATTTTTGATGTTAATATTTCATCAGCATTTATTAAATTAATCGTGCCCCCGTCATTAATTAGAGTACCTCCTCCTTTAAACTCCCCATACTCAAAATTGATTGTAGATGTTGAATGCACAATAGCACCCGAAGGGATAATTACTGTACCAACACCTCCTACTAAAGGTATTGTTCCTTGATCCCAATTTTGAGGGTCTGACCAAAAATAATTATCGCCATTCCCCGTCCAAGTATGAACTTGAGAAAAAGATATATTAAAACAAACAAAAGAGAGATGCAATATTTTTTCATAATTTTTAGATTCAAGATTTTAAAAATACAAAAACTATTTTTAACTAACAAAATCTATTGACAGATTCAACTAGTAAATGCCACTAAGATATTTAATTAGCCATAAATTTATTGCTCCAAATCTAATATAAAATAAAAAAAACTATAACTTTGTAACATACTAAAACCTACTTTTATGCGTGGACCGCTTTTTTATTCAAAAATATTACTCTTCGGAGAATATGGTATCATCAAAGACTCTAAAGGGTTATCCATTCCTTACAATTTTTATAAAGGAGCATTAAAAATAGATGAATACCATACGGTTTCTACACACAAATCGAATGAAAGTTTGGCTCGATTTGCCAATTATCTTAAAGAATTGCAAGAAAGAAAACCCGATTTGGTAACATTTGATTTGGAAGCCCTGCAAGCAGCTATAAAAAAAGGATTGTATTTTGATAGTAGCATTCCGCAAGGATATGGTGTAGGAAGTAGTGGCGCACTGGTTGCTGCTGTGTATGATAAGTATGCGCAAGATAAAATTACCGTACTCGAAAACCTTACACGTGAAAAACTACTAACGTTAAAAGCAATTTTTGCCGAAATGGAATCCTTCTTTCACGGAAAATCTTCGGGACTAGACCCACTAAACAGTTATTTAAGTTTACCCATCTTAATTCACTCAAAAGATAAAATAGAACCCGCCGGAATTCCTTCACAAACACCCAACGGAAAAGGTGCCGTGTTTTTATTAGATAGCGGGACAATCGGTGAAACGGCTCCTATGGTTCAGATTTTTATGGAAAACATGAAGCAGGAAGGCTTTAGAAAAATGCTAAAAGAGCAGTTTATAAAACATACAGATGCGTGTGTACATGATTTTCTTCAAGGAAACATCAAAGAGTTATTTGGAAACGTAAAAGAACTCTCTAAAGTAGTGTTGGATAACTTTAAACCTATGATTCCTAAAGAGTTTCATACACTTTGGAAAAAAGGTATCGAAACCAACGCCTATTATCTTAAACTTTGCGGCTCAGGCGGTGGCGGTTATATGTTAGGATTCACGCAAGATATTGACAAAGCAAGACAGGCACTTAAAAATTATAAATTGGAAGTCGTGTATAGCTTTTAGTAGCTGTGAAATTTTCTAATAACTGAATGCCGGGAACTGAAGACTGAAAAACTATGTTGAATAGAAAACAGAAACACGTTTTATTAAAATTTTTCAGTCTGTTTTCAATTGTGCGCGGTTATAATATCTTAATTATCGCTCTGGCACAGTATTTGGCATCTATTTATATTCTGGCACCCAATCTTCCTGTTAAAAAAGTACTCTTAGACCCCCAACTTTTTATGCTTGTTTTGGCATCTGCTTTTGCAATTGCCGGAGGTTACATAATCAATAATTTTTACGACAGCGAAAAAGACATTATCAACCGACCCAGAAAAACAATGCTGGACAGGTTAGTTAGCCAGCGCACCAAACTTACCGGTTATTTTGTACTTAACTTCCTGTCGGTGATTGCTGCCAGTTATGTTTCGTTTCGAGCCGTTGTGTTTTTCTCATTATATATTTTTGCTATTTGGTTGTATTCTCATAAACTAAAAAAATTTCCTTTTATTGGTAATTTAACCGCTTCAATTTTGGCAATTATCCCGTTCTTTGCTGTGTTTGTGTACTATAAAAATTTTGATTTGGTAATTTTTGTACATGCCACTTTTTTATTTTTAATTATTGCTATGCGCGAATTGGTAAAAGATTTAGAAAATCTTAAAGGCGATTTGGCACTTAATTACAAAACCATCCCTGTGGTATATGGCGAAAAAGTTTCAAAAATAATGCTTACACTTCTTTCTGCGTTAACACTTATTCCCAGCTACCTGCTTGTTACTCGTTTTGATATAGGCTATATGAAATTTTTCTTTCTTACTGCCATTCTGGCTTTAGTGATTTTTGTATTGTTTTTATGGAAATCTAATAAAAAACTACATTACATTTTACTACATACTATTTTAAAACTAATTATTGTGGCAGGAGTGTTTAGTATTTTATTGATAGATGTACAACTTATTTTAAAAAGATTCTTTTAAACAAGGGTAACAATTCACTACATTTACCTATCTAACTTAAATAACCAAAACCAATTTAAAATGAAAAAGTTTTTTATTATCCTTCTATTAGTAATTAGTTCATTTGGTTTTTCACAAAACTATGTAGGGCTTTATGTAAACGATTTTAAAAATATTATAGGAGATTCTGTTGCCGAAACCGAATTACTTAATTACGCACAAACAAACGGATTTACCTATTTAATTCTTTATAATCTCACGTATATTCATAACAACATTTTTCCTATAGATAATGTAACAAGCTCTTTGCCTTTGGCTAATTTTATAGAAAATGCAAAAACCAATTACGGAATACTACAAGTAGCCGCTGTTGGCGAAAAAAATCAATCGTTTGATAAAATAAAAGTGTACAATAGTTTCTATCCTTCCAATCCCGAAAAACGATTTGATGTATTTAATCTCGAATTTGAATATTGGAATAACACCTCAACCCAACCCGGCGGCTATTATTGTACAACCTATTTGCAACCCAACGGATTTAGTTGTGATGAAGCCGGAGCATTCGATTTTTATGATGATCAACTCATAATGATGTTCTCCTATGGGTCTGAAAATAATATTTTAGCTGAAACATACATTGGTTATGTAAACCAAACACAAGCCGAAATCATTACACAAAACACCCACAGAATATTGGTTCATTATTACCGGCAAAGCGATGTGTATAACAACGGCGATAGTATTTACCAATATCCTAGTTCGCAACCGGATAGAATTAATATGCTCGCATTGGGAAATATGGTAACTATTATGCCCATCTTTAGTGCTAGACCCAACCATATGTACAACTGGCTTCTGGCTCCAAATCCGTTATCAAAACCGTATGACACGTGGCAAAACGGACAAAACGGTTTTAACAGCCAAACCGGAACCTGGGTAAGCAATGTTTCATTAGACGGTTATGTTTGGTATCGATACTCAGATTTACTGGATATTTCGCAACAACTTTCGGTGCCCAATCAAAGTGTGGAACAAGCTTTTGTTTCTTATAATTCAAATACAAAAACGATTCAATTTTATAACTTTCAACCCGAAAATGAAGTGAAAATTTATTCCTTAAACGGACAAGAAATCACTCATTTTAAAATTAAGAACAACCAACCGTTGCATACATTCTCAAACGGAATATATATTGTACAAGTGGTTTCTGAAAAAACCAGCATTACACAAAAAATAGTTGTAAGATAACAACGTGTTTTTTTAATTAATAGCCTAAAAAGTATTTTACTATCCTTTTAAAATAAAACCACTTAGAAGCACTATCTTTGCAAAAATTTTAATTAAAATGCAAAAAGGAAAACCGGAAAAAGGAACCCGAAGAGGAAATGATTTTAGAAAAAATCAAGCAAAGAGAAAACCGCATCAAAAACCCAAGGTCGAAAAACCACAATCTAACCAAATACGACTCAACAAATACATTGCCAACAGCGGGTTGTGTTCGCGTCGTGAAGCAGATATGTACATTCAAGTAGGAAGCGTTACCGTAAACGGAAAAATCATTAATGAAATGGGTTATAAAGTAAATCCTACCGATGAAGTACGCTTTGAAGGACAACGCATCAACCCTGAACCTAAGGCATACGTACTATTAAACAAACCCAAAGGGTTTGCTACAACTACCAGTGCTTCTAAAGGCAATACCGTTATGGATTTGGTCGCCAATGCCACCAAGTCTTCTATTGAGCCCATAGGAAGATTAGGGCGTAATGCCACCGGATTGTTATTGTTTACCAATGATGATGAATTTATGCGAAAATTCACCAAAAAAGGGGTTTCCAGACTTTTTCATATAGAATTAGATAAAAATGTAAAACCGGCTGACCTTCAAAAAATAAGAGAAGGAATAAAGATAGGCGATAAAACCATCGAAATAGAAGAAGTAAGTCATGTTAAAAATGCTTCAAAAAAAGAAGTGGGTCTAAAGTTAAAACATATAGGCAATAAAGTAATTAGAGATTTGTTTACGCATCTGGGTTACGATGTGGTAAAAGTAGATTGTGTAACCATTGCACACCTTACTAAAAAAGATTTACCCCGCGGGCGATGGAGACACCTCACCGAACAAGAATTAAACACTTTTAAAATGATTTAGTTTTTTAGGTTCGTTTTACACTATGAATACTCCTCTTAGCTTTTACCAAAGACAATTACAACTTCTCAATGAGGAAATTCCCACAATTAAAAAAAAATTAACAGGATTAAGTCTACTTCGGTTAGTGGTTTTTATTGTTTGGGCAATAAGTATTTATTTGTTTTTTAAAAATAGTAACGCATTAATTCCCATTATATTTGTTGGCTTAGCAGTATTTATTTTTTTGGTTAGCAAGCATAATTCGTTAAAGAATACACTTAAAAAAAAGCAAACACTTCGCACCATTAAC
>JALWYP010000202.1 GCA_026992695.1 Flavobacteriaceae bacterium | reverse complement strand
TTTTTTTTTCATCTTCTTTATTTTAGTCTGTTATTATTGTCTTGTCCGTATCTATTTCTAAATACCCTCTTTTTATCGATTCAATGACAAGTTCGATCATATTTTTAACCTCCCATTTGTCCATAATTATTTTTTTATAACAGGATATTGTATTGGTATGTAAATTCAATGCTTCGCATACTTCTTGATGGGAATAACCTGCTAGAAAGAGTTTTAATACTTGTTTTTGTCTTTTACTTAGTGTTGTTTTCATAATATATAGGGGGTTGATTAATAAAACTGTTCGTAAAACTGGCTAGCCAGTCGCCAGCGGGTGGTATTTGTCTAATAAATTTGTAAGTGCTTCTAAATCCTGCAACTCGTAATACTCCGTTGAGCTGATCCACTTATGACCGATCATATATTGAGTTTGTCTTTTTCCGTGCAATTTTAGCCAGTGCATAATAACCGAAGCGCGTATATGTGCTGCATTTTGCACCTTTTCATTTAGCCCTCTTAGTTCTTTTACAATTGTATTTAACCGATCTTTTACGCTACAATTAAACAAATAGGATTGCTCTTTTGAAAGGGTATTTACATAATTAAAAAGCATAATTATTTGCGAGGGCTGGAGTCTTAACTCTCTTGGTTGGCTGTTGTAACTGTACGGAATATAGATAATTCCGTCTTCTAAATTTAAGTGATTTACTTCTAGTTTTTGAAGATCACCAACATGCAAACCTTGAAAAACAAGTAAGCTTACGATTGCTTTTTTTCGGGTACTGGCTATTAATTGCTTTTTTTCTCTGACGGGTTTTTCTTTTAAATAAGTTGCGTAATCTTTATACAACTCCTCCAAATCGCTATAATCTAACGGATCAATTATCACTTTTTTCACCGCTCCTTTTACTTTCACTTCCTCCACCGAATTGGTCGCAATGCGACTTTCACTTTTTAGGTAATCGTAGTATTTTCGGATGCTACGCAAACGAATATTTATAGTAGGAGCAGCTAGCTGCTTTTGCTGTAAATGGTTTACGTATTCCACGATTTGGGGTGTTGTTACTTGTTCTAATTCTTCACTGTTTTCGGGCTTTAACCACTTTGTAAACCGATCCATATTTAAACAATCCTCTGTTATTGTACTCGGCTTATAATGCTTTGATTTTAGGTATGTTTTATAGGCTTTTAGATTCATCTTTTTTATTGTTTATTATGCTTAAAATGTTGGTGTAAATCTGTGTGCTTTCTAGCGAAGAGTGACCAAGAAATTTGGCGATTTCTTCTATATCCATACCACTCTGCAAAAGATGCGTAGCTATGCTATGCCGAAAGGTATGTGTTGAAAAATGGGTTTCAACTCCCGAATGTTTTTGCAAGTATTCAAATCGTTTGTAGAAAGTTTGCATTCTGCGACCTGTAATACCAAGAAAAAAAGCGGATGAATCCGATTTTTTAGTAAGCTGTTTACTTTTTGATCCTTGCAATTGACTTTCCAAAAACCAGTAGCGACCCTCTTGTAAATAGGCTTTTATATCTTCCACCACCTTACCTGTTATTGGTACATATCGTTGTTTATTCCCTTTTCCTTTTCGTACAAACAGTAATCTTTTTTGCAAATCAATATCTGTTATATTTAATGCTGCCCCCTCTGCTTTTCTTAATCCACAGCCGTAGAAAATGGCAAGTATTGCCCTGTCTCTTTGCCCCATTGCGGTGGTATTTAATCGGTGTGGTGTGAAACTAGCTTCATAAAGTGCCTTGATCTCTTTTACTGTTAAAACGGTTGGTATTTCTTGCGTGTGCTGTAAATATTTGGGTGTAATATTGAGCGTAAACCGTCCGTTTTGGTTAATATATTTTGCAAAGGTGTTTACGCTTTGAATCTCTTTG
>JALWYP010000201.1 GCA_026992695.1 Flavobacteriaceae bacterium | reverse complement strand
AAGGAATTTTCAAAAACTAATTTTTAAATTTTCACAAATATACAAAAATAGATGAAGCACTAAAGTTTGTTAACAAGCCTTAAAACCTTGTTAAAACAGCGTTAAAGTAAAACTGACAAATACTATTTTGGTCTATTCTTTGTTAATTTTACAGTATAAAAAACGAAGAATTATGAAACAGACAGTAAAAATTTTTACCATTACCCTTTTGTCCGGTGTACTAACATTAGCCGGATATAAAACTTTTATCGAAAAAAAACAGACTAATCAAGAAATAACTTTAGGAGACACACCGACTCCTTTTGTTAAAACAGGTTTTACGAACACACCGGCACCTATTAATACGGTAGATTTTACCGAAGCAGCCGAAAAAGCTGTTCATGCTGTTGTACACGTAAAGAATACTACGTTTATAAACCAACCCGTAACCATAAATCAACTATTTTATGGAGGCGGTGAACCACAAGCCCGAATAGGTTCGGGAAGTGGTGTTATTATTTCGCCGGATGGTTATATTATTACAAACAATCACGTTATCGCCAATGCAACCGAATTAGAAGTTACTTTAAATAACAATAAAATTTATACAGCCAAACTCATAGGAACAGATCCAAAAACCGATATTGCTTTAATAAAAGTAAATGCAGACGAAGCGTTACCGTATATGCCATTTGGCGATTCTAATATGCTTCGACTTGGCGAATGGGTTCTTGCCGTGGGAAATCCTTTTAATTTAAACTCAACAGTAACCGCTGGTATTGTTAGCGCTAAAGCTAGAGATTTAAATGAGTTTGACGGACAAGTACAATCTTTTATTCAAACCGATGCCGCTGTAAATAGAGGAAATAGCGGCGGTGCATTGGTTAATACACGCGGTGAACTGGTAGGAATTAATACGGCTATTACATCCGAAACCGGTTCGTATGTTGGATACTCATTTGCAGTACCGGCTAATATTGCAAGAAAAGTAGTAGAAGACATTATGGAATACGGAAATGTTCAACGTGGAATTTTAGGGATTGTAGGTGCTAATTTAAACTCAAAAATTGCAGACGAATTAGGAATAGGCAAAACCGAAGGTATTTATGTTGACGATATTGAAAAAGGTACCGGAGCCGATAAAGCTGGAATTAAAAAAGGAGATGTTATTACCGGAATAGACGGTTTTAAAATTGAAAAATTTTCAGATTTAGTAGGTTATTTAGGTTCAAAGCGCCCCAACGATGTAGTTGAAGTTACTCTTTTTAGAAATGGGAAAGAGAAAAACGTATCGGTTACATTAATTAAACTTGAGGTATATGAAATAGCAGATTTAGGACTTGAAGTTAAAAATATTAGCAAGGAAGAATTAAAAGAAAAAGGACTTTCAAACGGTGTTAAAGTAAGCAAAGCTTTAACCAAAGAAATGAAAAGATACAACTTAGAAGGGATTATCATTACCAAAATAAATGATAAAAATGTGAGTACCATAGATGATGTTAAAAACATAATAGGTGCAAGAGATTATAGAATTCCTTTAAAAGTAACCTTTGCTGATGATGAAGGAAACATTAATACCTTTATCTTTAGATAATAAATAGTTTATGTAACAGCAAATGAGGCTATTCGGAAGAAACATTCAGATACGTGTTTATATTGGTGAATAAGAGAGTTGGTTATTATTAGTTATTCCCCTTTTTTAAATACCTCCTAGTTCCGAATAGCCTTTTCTTTTTGCTTTTAACTACTCGTTAACACTTATAACCAATAGGATTACTATTTTTGTGCTAACCAATAACAAAATGAGTAAACTTTTAACAATAGCACTGTTGTTTTTCTTCTTATCATGCAACACAACTCATGATAAAAAAGAAAACAGTATTTGGATTGGAGGAGAA
>JALWYP010000200.1 GCA_026992695.1 Flavobacteriaceae bacterium | reverse complement strand
TTACGCAATGGCTGCCTAATAAAATGCGCAGCCCGTCCTCACAAGTCCTTGCCTACCAGGACTTGTGAAGGGCGTCGCCCATAGGTAGGCCGCCGGGGATGGTTGCCTGAGCCATCGCCGGTTGTACGCTCTTCAGGCTCGCCACCGGGTAGCCTGTTCGGCGGCTCACCGGTGGTTAAATGCAAAGCCGGACTAAGCATGTAGAGGTTCTACTGACCTCCTGCCCGGACGCGGGTTCGATTCCCGCCGCCTCCACAAAGTGAATCATAAGGTAAGATCGTCAAAATTTATTTTTGGCGATCTTTTTGTTTTTGTGAAGAATAACCGTCACCTACAGATTCGTAAAAAACCGATAGACGCTGTGGATAAAAAATAGCTATTCCACTAAAAGGTATTGAATTCTTTGTTTGTAACCTGAGAAATGGTTTTGTTGGGATGGGATATGAGAATGGGTCTTAACGTGGCATTGTTAGAATTTATTCAATAATTTTATTTTCCGAAAACCCTCTATCAAATGCTTGAAATTACCCAACAAAATTTTTAACATATACAAGAAATCAAAAACTATTTACCGTAGAGTGAAAATCTTAAACGAAATTAAAAACCGGAGAAACATATGAAATATCGGGTGCTTATTGAACAAGATGAAGACGGAATGTTCATCGCAGAGGTGCCTTCACTACCGGGATGTATTTCCCAAGGGAAAACACGTACAGAAGCAATAAAAAATATTCAAGAAGCAATAGAAGCGTATATCGAAAGTTTAAAAGACCATAATGAACCCATTCCCCCATCCATTGATGAAGAAATTGTAGAGGTTGTCGTTTGAGTGAACTTCCCCAAATATCCGGACGAGAGGTCGTAGCTGCTTTGCTAAAAATTGGTTATGCAAAAGACAGACAGAAAGGCAGTCATATCGTTTTACGCCAAAAAGCGTATCCTCACCGACGCATTGTTGTTCCAGACCACCGTGAAATAGCAAAAGGTACATTGCGAAAAATCATAAGGCAGGCTGGATTAACGGTAGAAGAATTTAAGGAGCTTTTGTAAGACTGGTTCATTTATTGTTTAAATACCCCATTTCAATTAGAACACCCTGAAAGAATTTATAAGCTTTTAGTGAGAGAATGGGCTCATTCCCGTTCTCTCACTTAGCTGTTTACACAAAAACTGGAACACTCCTTTTTCTCAACAGCTCCTAATTTAAATGATAACTTTTTAAATAAAACCATTCTGTCGGTTGAGTATCCTCAATTATTTCGCTTGCTATCCATCCAACTCCAGGATGCATGTAAACGTTTAGATAAATCTTTAGTGTATTGTCTTCTTCTTTTCTCGAAAATTGATATACAATGCAAGAAAATTTACCTGCTGGGGTTTGTATCTGAGTATTAGTAGAGATACATTTAACTTCACCTTCTTCTACAAAAGACCATTTATCCCCTGTTTTCACAGGATACTTGAAAAGTAAAAATTTTTTACCTTTTTCAAATCCGTAAATCCCATCATCTTCTGATCTATAAAGAATAGTATCTCTGTAATTTTCATAAAGGTTTTCCCATAATACCAATTGAACTTCTTCTTGGATTTTTTTTATTCCTATTACTTCCAACTTCCAAAAAATACTATCCAAATTTGTACTTTTAACATATTTCCAGAAATTCCCAACTTTGAGCGGCCAGAGCTCTTTTAAATTATCAGGTGATGTTGGTGAATTTTTTGAGCATTCGGTCAGCGTAAAAATTAAAAAAATAAAAAACAAATAAAAAACTCTTTTGGGAAACATAACAACCTCCTATTTCTTATTTACCTTAACAATATCATCTTCTTTGCTTGCACAAAATCTTTGGTTTTCAATTGATAGAGGTAAATCCCCGAAGCC
>JALWYP010000199.1 GCA_026992695.1 Flavobacteriaceae bacterium | reverse complement strand
AAATAAAGATACAAGCTCTTTTTTAAAATCTTCTGAATAACGTAATTTTTTACGTAATTTCTTTAAATTTGTTCTCATATAAATTGACTTTTGTGGTCAACCTATATCAGGGACGTACAAATTTTTGACATCACGAAACACGATTCACTACTCACTACTCACGATTCACTACTCACCACACACGACTGATGACTGCCAACTGGAGACTGAAAACTGACAAGAATTTATGATTTAGCTTATCCGCCATTCGATATTCAATATTCATAAACGCTTATTTAATAAACACCGTTTTTATGTTTACAAATTCTCGAATTCCTTCTTTGCTTAATTCACGTCCGTAGCCACTTTGCTTAATCCCTCCAAAAGGTAATCTGGGGTCGCTTTTAACCAATTCGTTGATAAAAACCGCACCTTCTTCAAATAAAGGAATGTAAGGCAATAAGGCATCTGTATTTTTTGTAAAAACCGACACACCAAGACCGTAGTTAGATGTGTTGGATAATTGTATGGCTTCCTCTATTGTTTTAAAAGTAGTTACCGAAAGTACAGGACCAAAAGTTTCTTCTTTAAACACAAGCATTTCGGGAGTTACATGGGTTAAAATGGTAGGTTCAAAAAAAGCGCCTTCTCTCCTGCCTCCAATTTGTATTTTTGCTCCCATTTCAACCGATTGCCTTACCTGTTTTTCCAAGTCTATAGCCAAATCTTCACGAGCCAACACGCCAATATAAGTTTCCGGTTGTTTGGGATTTCCTATTACTAAGTTTTGTACTTGTTGTACTAATTTTTGAACAACTATTTCGGCTATGCTTTCATCTACCAACAAACGTTTTCCCGCAATACAGCTTTGTCCGGTATTTTGAAATCTTGCTTGAACACAAGTTTTTACGGTTGTTTCTATATCACAATCTTTCAAAACTATTAACGCATTGCTTCCTCCCAGTTCCAAAACCGTTTTTTTAATTTGACTTCCGGCGGTTTTTGCTACTGCAGCTCCTGCTTTTTCGCTTCCGGTAAGTGTAACTGCTTTAATAATAGGATTCTTTATCACTTCTTCTACCTGTTTACTTGTAATAAGTAATGTGGAAAAACAACCCTCTGGAAAGGCTGCTTCTCTAAAAATTTCTTCGATTAATTTTGCACAGCCAAAAACATTAGAAGCATGCTTTAAAACGGCAGTATTTCCAGCCATTAATGCGGGAACCGCAAATCTAAAAACTTGCCAAAACGGGTAATTCCAAGGCATCACGGAAAGAATGACTCCCAAAGGTTCAAAAACAACATAACTTTTGGTTGCATCTGTTTTAATTACTTCGGGAGCAAGATGTTTTTCAGCATTTAAGGAGTAGTATTCACACAACCAAGCGCATTTTTCTATTTCGGCAATGGCTTGCGTAATGGGTTTTCCCATTTCTTCGGTAATAGTCTGCGCATATTTTTCGTTGTTTTCAAGTAATACATCTTTTACTTTTAAAATTAATTGCTTTCGATGTGCAAAAGAAGTTTTTCGCCAAATATAATATTGCTTATCCGCTTTTTTTAGAATTGTTTCAACGGCTTCGGAAGAATGAATTAAATGTTCTTCAAGCGTTTTTCCTGTGTATGGATTAACAGATTGTATTTTTTTCATTTTAATAAATTTAAATTCCCAAAACAGCCGTTCCTATTATTAAAAACAGCAACGAAATAATAAAAACACCCACGATATTAAAGAGCAATCCTCCTTTTATCATATTTTTTATAGAAACGTATCCCGAGCCAAAAACAATGGCTTGGGTAGGCGATGCAACAGGCATCATAAAGGCACAGCTTGCCGAAAGGGTAGCGGGAATCATTAATAATCTGGGATCCATTTTAAAAGCTACAGCTGCTTCTGCAATGATGGGTAAGATTAAGTTGGTTATAGCCGTATTTGACGTTATTTCGGTTAAAAAAGTTACCACAAACGAAACGGTAAAAACAGCAACACTAGGCGATGTAATAGGCATATTTGAAAATAAATTACCAACTAGGGTTGCTAAACCCGATTGCTGAAAACCTCCCGCTAAAGCCATTCCGCCTCCAAAGAGTAACAAAATACCCCAAGGTACTTTTTTGGCATCTTTCCAGATGAGTATAGCTTCTGAGTTGTTTTTTGCAGAAGGAATAACAAACAATAGTATTGCAGCAAAAATAGCAACGGATGCATCTTTAAATTCAGGAATGTGAAGTGCGTCTCGCCAACCTGTAAATGTAATGTAATCACCTATTTCTATAGTAGATCCGGTAAGCCACAATACAATCGCAATAAGAAAAATAAAACCTGCTTTTTTTTCATCAGAAGTCATCTTACCCAATGTATTGTATTGTTTTTCAATAACTGCGTGCCCTCCAAGTATTCTTTTGTTTGGAAGTCTAAATACAATCTTTGTAAGAATTAACCAGCCCATAAACAAAAACAAAATACTCATAGGAAATACCATCGCCATCCAATTAACAAATCCAATAGCCGGTAAATTAGGAAATAGTTGGGCATACATTTCTAAAAAAACCAAATTGGGAGGTGTACCTATTGGTGTTGCCATACCGCCAATGTCGGCAGCATAGGCTAATCCCAACATAATTCCCAGTCCTAAATTACTTAAAGATTTTCCTGAAACACCGTTCTTTTTGGCTGTATTTATAACCGACAAACCAACAGGCATCATTACCATTACCGATGCGGTATTGGAAATCCACATACTAAGCAAAGCTGTGGCAACCATAAATCCTAAAACCAATTGTTGCGGCTTATCTCCAATTTTTTTTAATATGTACAAAGCGATGCGTTTGTGCAATCCTGTTTTTTGAATAGCAATTGCAAGTAAAAATCCGCCGAGAAATAAAAAAATGATCGGTTTGGCATAAAACGAAGTAATTTCGGGTAGTTTTCCTACTCGGGCTAAGGGTAGAAAAACGATGGGAATAAGCGATGTAACAGCCAGCGGAATTATTTCGGTAATCCAAAGATACGCCATAAAAACGACCATAAAAGCAACTGCGGGAGCAGTAGAAAATTCTTGCTTAGGAACAAAATAATAAACTGTAAAAGAGAGTATTACTGCAACAAGAAGATGCAAAATAACACGTTGAAATTTAGTTGTTTTCATTAAAAGCAATTTGTTAAAAACCCGTTTATAACATATTTTTCAAGCACTTCAAAACTGCTAAAAAAACAGTAATTTTAGTTACATCGTAAAGATAAACCATAAAGGTATGAACTATAGAGATAATTTGCTAAAAAAACTTCGCCCCGAAATCGATGTTGCTTCTATACAATTGCAAACTTCGGAAGAAGAACTTTTTCAAAACCAAACCATTAGACCCATTGTTGCTTTACAAGAGGAATTATTGGTTTCAGTATTTCGACATTATGTGATAAAACATAAAAATATTTTTTATACACTATCTATTGAAAAACGAATGGATTACATTGAAAATGCCATTCATAAAGATATGAAATTCAGAAACTCTTTAAAAGGTATTATTATTGGGCAATTTACATTAGAAGAGCATCAAAATTATGTAAAAAATTCTTCTGCTTTAAACAAACGAATGATGCGCATTGTAAAGGAATCGCTTAAAAACAATATATTGCTACTTGAATATGAGCTTACACGGTAAAAGCTCAGTGCTTTTTGTTGTCAAAATACTTTTCTTATAAGGAATCCAACCAGGATTTAATAAAAAAAATAATTATGAATCTATCAAAGATTCACCGTTTAAATTGGTTGTGAGTACTTCGCTCATATAGTTAAAAAAGGGTCTTAGCAGCTTAAAATGAAAGATGACATTATTTAAAAAATTTGCTGCTACTACTTCTTCATCTGAAAAAGAATGAACTACATAAAAGCTTTTTAATCTAAGTAGGTCAATATTAGGATGATTTTTATCAAAACCCTTGGGTGCGGTTTTAACCGATTTTTCTCTGTTAAATCCGCCAAAAGCGGTCTTAAATTTGGGTTGGTTTAAAATTTTTTCTATTTCGGAAGCATCTGCTTCAAACTCTTTTCTTATACGAAATAAATCAGCCGGTTCGGGAGCAAAAAAACCACCCGCAAGTAGCGAATTACCGGGTTCAATACGCAAATAATAACCTCCTCTTCTTTCGGCACCGGCACGACTAAAACTTACACTTCGATGTGTATTATATGGCGTTTTATCTTTACTAAAACGCAAATCGCGATTAATTCTAAAAACTTTGGTTTTTAAAATGCTATCAGTTTTATTTAGCTCTTCTGTCACAGCTTGATAGAATTGTTTTAAAGCCTTTTCATTTTCTAAATAACGCTTTTTATGAACTTGCATCCACTCACGATTGTTATTTTGTTTTAGTTCTTTTAAAAACCGGAAAACTGAAAGAGGTATCATAATTAGTATTTATTATTTACGCACAAAAGATACTTGTATTTTATTATTTATGCAACAATGAGTTATTTGGTATATTTTGACAAATCACTCAAATTTAGTATATTGACGTACTAATCACTATAAAATACTAAACAATGACAACAACAAAAAAAACCGCAATCTACTGGATTGTAGGGGTTCTCGCTTTAATTTGGAACGGAATGGGTGTGTTTCAATATCTTTCAATGCAATATATGAAAGAAGAAATGGCAGCAGCTATGACCCCGGAACAAAATGCTTTAATGGAAAGTCTGCCAACTTGGTACACAGCTGTATTCGCTATTGCTGTATTTGCCGGAATATTAGGTAGTATTCTATTGCTTTTACAAAAAAAAGCAGCAACACCTCTATTTTTAATATCGCTACTAGCTGTACTCATACAAATGGGTTATTGGTTACTGGGAACAAATGCTAGAGAAGTTATGGGCAACCAAGCTGCTTTTATGCCGGTAACGGTTATAATAGTCGCGGTGTTTTTATATTTTTTCAGTCGGAAAAAAGTATAGTACTACTTGTTAAAACGTTGTGAATAAGAAACGACTAAAGTTGTTGTTAACAAACAAGTTTTTAGTAGCTTTGCTTTGTTAACACCAACTTTTTTTTAGACGCAAAAACGAATACCTTTTATGAAAAATTTTTTTATTGCTTTTCTGGTATTTTTAGTTTGGTCTTTTTTTGGTCTTTGGGTCTATTCTTGGTTTCATGATGTGGGCGTTTCATCTATTCGTACAGCAAAGTCAGACACAACTTTGGCATTAAATTTAAACGATACAATTACTAATGATGAAAAAAAAATAGATACCAAAGAACGCTCTTTTCGTTCTGATTCTACAACCAATACTATTAAAAAGCCCCTAGTATCTCAAGGTTTAAAGGCTATTAATAGTAAAGGGGACGTTGTTTTTATCTATGATGAAGGGATTAAGATTGTTAAAAACAGTGCTACTATTTCAATTCCCGAAAGTTGTATCGATTACAAATATAAAATCAATAGCTATCTGCTGGATCACCCCGATAAAGAACTCCAAATTATTGGATTATACAGCCCCAATGAAGAAGTACAATTTCCTAATTATGGAATTCAAAGAGCTAACAAAATTAAGCAGGAATTACTACTTTTAGATATTCCGGAGGATAAGATTGTAACCAAATCTATAATCTCACCTATCTTTGTTAATGATAGTATTCATACAAACGCTATTAGGTTCTTATTCAAAACCTTAAACCGTAATAGAGTTGAAGATTTAAAAACAAAAATACCAGAAAAAGAGACTATTTACCCTAAGTTTTCAGGCTCTGAAATTTTAGTAACTGAAGAACTTGAGAATGTTTTAAAGAAAATTCTTACATTTACAGCCGTAAATCCAAATTTAAAAATAACAGTTATTGGACATACCGACACTATAGGAAACGCAACAGACAATTATTGGCTGGGATTAAAATACGCACGGCAAGTTCGTTGGTATTTAATAGCAAAAGGAGGTTTAAAAAAATCGCAGGTTACAGCTATTTCAAAAGGAGAAACACTTCCTATTACCGATAATATAATCCAACAAGGAAGAAAAACCAATAACCGGATTGAAATAATATTTAATTAGTATGACAGAAATTTTAAATTTTATGAATCAACTCCCCGGTTATTCGGGAATTTTTTTATTAATGTTTTCTACTTTTTTAATTGGTTATTTTTCTGCTTATTACAACCAAAAAAATAAGTATCGAAAAATATTAAAGAAAATGAAACGTAAGTATAATGCATTAAAAGTTGAAAAACATAATGTGTTATTAACAAATAAAGTAAAAGATATTGAAACCATCTTTTCAGAAATAAAGCCTAAAATCGTTGAAGTTGTTAAAGAAACACAAGAAGAATTGGTAGAAGTAAAAAGTGTTTTAAAACAAGAAGTTGCTAAAAAAATAAGTACTAGTTATATAAACTATTCACAAGAAAAGCCTACATTAGATTTCGATTTAATAGGAAGAGCTTCTGTTTCTAAACGAGATGATTTAACCTTAATTAATGGAATAGGTCCTTACATTGAAGAACGCCTAAATGAAATAGGAATTTTCACCTTTGACCAAATAAGTAAATTACAACCTAGAGATATACGAACGATTACACAACTCATCGATTTTTTCCCCGATCGTATCGAGCGCGATAGATGGGTTGAACAAGCAAAAGG
>JALWYP010000198.1 GCA_026992695.1 Flavobacteriaceae bacterium | reverse complement strand
CTTTCACTCCATCTTTCGCTTATCAAACAATCCCTTTACCACCTGGCGCCACCGCGCGTATTTGTGGATTTCATCCAGTACAAGCACCCCTTTTCCGGCAGGAAACGCTTCGCGAATAATTTTTTCGCGATCTTCGGCAGAATCCCAGGTTAGGTAAAATTTATCTTCCATCTTTCCGAATTCATCCTGTAAAATCTTTAATGCCAGCGTTGTTTTGCCGCTCTGCCGGGGGCCAGAAATAAACACCATTTTTTTCTGTAAATCTTCTTTTACCGCATCTTCAATGTACCGTTTAATATAAACCGCTGACAATTTTCACCCCTATCGTAAAATAGTCATGACAATTTTTAGATGGAGTTAAATTTAGTCAATTTTTGGAATTCTAACAAATCAAATTTCAGAGTTGTTTTAGAATTTGCATCTTTGTTGGCTGAACCATAAAATGTAAAAAATAAGGTACCATTCAATGAAGGCATTAAAATTAAAAATGAGGGTGAAAAACGGGAAAATCGTTATACCGGTTCCCGAAGATTTCGGAGACACGGTGGAAGTAATTCTTCTTGCAAATGAGGATTCTGATTTTTGGCAGGATAATGAAATAGAGAATATGGGCAAAATTCTTTCTCACAAGCACCCATGGGATGGTTTGGAAAGCGATAATTGACAACAGAATTTTTTTCCCTTGTAAGCAATTTAAAATTCAGTAAAAATGAATTACCACAATCGATTTCTTATTAGTAAAAGATTACAGATCGGATACGGTCTACATCGAACTAACAGCAAATAATTCCATTGTTTAATTTCCCGCACCGCTACCGTTTAATACCGTCTAAAATGACGCTTCAGGCCAATAATGGTAAAGGTGAGGAAAAAGTACGCTGCCAGAACATTGAACAATTGAATCACAACCTGGTGGAACGGGATATGAGTATTGGACATTTTTACAAAGAGAAAATTCCGGGGTAAGATTAACAAAAGCGCATGTACTATGGCTTTTCCGTAATCCATCAGAGCTATCTTAAAATTAGACCAGGAAATGTACTGAAGCCCAAAGTCATAATTTACATATTCGCCCTGAAAGTTTACATACCCATTCATCAAATAGAGACCGGCAAACATAGCAATAAATACACAAAACCATAGGAAACTGCGCCCGGCACGTTCCCCGTAACCGACTAAGGCGTGGTACAGGGAGTATAAAAACCATCGAACGGGAAATTGTCTTTTGTTTTGTCTTAAATACTCCCGGCGCATTTCAAATTCATTGTAATAAAATTTACTGGCTTCGGGGTAGTCTTTGGCCCGGTCCAGAGCTGTTTTCATACGGCGATACAGGCTTGCAATTTCCAGATAATTAATGTCGTCAAATACCTGAAACCGTTTTTTTAATAAGGACAATTGATTACTTTCTTGTGTGTCTTCATTTACCTGTGAATTTATTTGATGCTGGTTTTGTAATTGAATTATCTCCCTTATTAAAATTTCATCTCCCAGAACATTTTTCCGTTTTTTCCAGCTACCCCAATTGGTGGAAATAAATCGCGCTTCATCAAACGCACTTTTGTAAAATGAAAATAACCCCATATCGTTGTTGGAGAAATAGACATCCTTTAAATTGCAATATCTGAACAGAATAATCGGCATGTTTGATTGAAAATGCTTAGGTTTACGAACATCCTCAAAATACACCTGGAACGGTGGAAACTGTGTGTTGATAAATCGAATAACGGAATGGATAAAGTCTCCTTCCTGGTTGACTTTTTTACTTATCGATATACCTTGAAAATAAAACGACGCGGTTGGTTCAAATTGAAAATTTTCTAATACAATTTGCGTTGTTTCTAAAAGAACAGGTCTGAAAATATTAAATTTATATTTTATAATAC
>JALWYP010000197.1 GCA_026992695.1 Flavobacteriaceae bacterium | reverse complement strand
AGTTAATTTATTAAAGTACAATCCAGCAGATTTAAAAAATGGAGTACCCAGATTTCTACTAACATTAACTACCTCCTTTGTATCGATAAACTTTATCCGCCCTCCTTTCAGAGCTAAAACTTCATACTTAAACTTACCCGCTTTTAAGTTTGCCGATTTTACCGTTTTCTTTGCTCCTTGAGACATTGCAATTTCCCAAAACTTCTCTAGTGCTGCACCTGTAGTAAGTTGCTTTGAAGCAATTTTTTCTCCTTCTCCAGGTTTAGCATAATTTATAAACTCTAATAAAAGCCCTGCCATCTTAATTGCAGTTTTTTCAAGGTTCAGTGGTCTTTCTTCTTGCTGTTCAAGTACTCTCAAAGTATCCGTCGCTTCTAAGATAGGGCCAACCCCTTTCCCATCAGGACCTTTAATATGCCTTTTAGTAACAACACAATTTATGCCTAGACTATGAGTAAGCCTTAGAAAAGATTGTTCAACAACATTTGCTTGATCAAGATCTTTAACCTTGCTTGCCGGTCCATAAGGGATATCAATAAGGAGATCGGTAATCCCCATTGCAACCTTTTTAGCAATAATGCTCATCAATATCTTTTCAAAGGATTGAACTCTTAACGGTTTTTCTATTCTAATTAAAATATCATCTGCTGGAGCTAGATTTAAACCACCTCCCCAAACCATACAACCGGACGTTTTTTTAACAACTTTATATAAAATATAGATTTTATAAAAGCCAAACCATATCCGAAAAATTGAATAAAAACAGCCGGAATGGTTAGTAAGCCAACATAAATACTTTTATTTTTTAAAGACGAGTCAATAAATAGAATGAGTAAATAAACTAAAATCGGAACAAGAAAATAGAAACTGCAAAATACAGATGCCAAAACAGAAACTATACTAAATAAAACAAACACCGTAGGAAACCAAAAAGTTATTTTTGAAGCTTGTGGATGCCATTTGTTTAAAATAGGACGAACTAAACCAAACTTTTTTACTTGTTGGTAAAATTTTTTCCACGAAATACGCCGCTTATGAAATACGTTGGCATTAGGCAAAAAAGTAGTTTTATAGCCTGCTTTTCTTATGCGTTGCGATAAGTCGGGATCTTCCCCCGGATGTATTGTAGCAAATCCTCCGGTTTCTATAAATACTTCTTTACTAAGCCCCATATTAAAGCTTCGAGGTTCAAAATCTTTTGCGTAATTACTTCCTCTAATTCCTCCGGTTGTAAAAAATGAAGTCATTACATAATTTATGGCTTTTTGAAGTGGTGTAAAATCTTTATGTGCCGTATCGGCACCTCCGTAACAATGAAAAAAGTTTTTTTGTAAAAAATTAGCTACTGTATTAAGGTAATGAGGAGGTAACAAACAATCTGAATCTAGAATTATAAAGTAATTACCTTTGGCTTTTCTCATTCCGTAATTTCGGGAATCGCCGGGTCCTGTATTCTCTTTTTCAAAATACGAAATGGTAAGTTTTTTTGAATATTTTTCAATAACCTTTTTAGACGAAACAGCAGAACCATCTTCTATAACAACAATTTCAAAAGGGTTTTTATATTGCAACGAAAGAAAACTATGTAGAAGCTCTTCTATTTCATCCGGTCTGTTATAAACCGGAATTATAAATGAAAAATAAATAGCGTTCATTTGGCAAAAGTACAAAAAAAAGTCCCGACCAATTTGCCGGGACTTTTAATAAAACTTATAAACTTTTTAATTATTGTTTAAGAATTTTATAGGTTCCAACTACACCGTCTACAGTAACTTTCATAAAGTAAGCACCGGTAGTAAGGTTAGAAACATTTATTTGAGATGTTGTTGCATCAACATTTACATCTAGAACTTTTTGTCCTAATACATTGAATATAGCAATATTCTCT
>JALWYP010000196.1:618-1890 GCA_026992695.1 Flavobacteriaceae bacterium | reverse complement strand
GATGTTTTTATATATTGTAAAGGAAAAGCACACCAATCAAAACTATCAAATGCCTTTTTTGAAAAAAAATTGAACGTTAGAGCAACTACCCGAAATTGGAAAACTGTGTTAAAACTTGCTGAACTAAATAATGAATTTACAAATAAATAAGACGTTAATCGCTTCAAAAAAAAATTTAATTAACTAATAGTGGTAAGTTCCTTTTATTTCTAAAAAAAATTCCTAATTTTGAAAAATCCAAATTTTTTATTTTGAAAAAAAACAATCCCTTCCTACTTCTTTTATTCCTTACTAGTTCATTTATTTTTGCGCAATATCCTCCAAACACCGTTTGGGATCCACAAGAACCCGACCCTTTACCTCTACCCAATTATCTCGAAACAATTTCAGATACCTCAAAAGATATAGATATTATACGTATTAGCGACACAACAGCATTTGGCTATCCTGCCGGCTCCGGAGAACTCTTGCACGGTTATTCCAAAACCCAATCATGGAACTCAGATATGAGCAAAGTTTTTCTAGGATTTACTTTTGTTTTAAATGCTTCCGATTACACTATCGATAAACAAATTAATTTTCCGGGTGGGTACTTTACAGACGGAAGATGGGCAAACACCCAACCCGAAATACGATATTTTTGTTGGGAAGAATCATTTTATAAAATAAATATAGAAACAGACCAAGTTACTTTGCTTCATACTTTTCCCGGATATAACGAAGCAACTATTGGTCCATGGGAAGGAAACATTGCCGCAGACGATAAATATGTGGTTATTACCAATAATACAGGCACAAAAGCTTCACTTTATGATATTGATTTAGATACGGTTGTTTCTTCAAAAGAGTTTACCTCCTTCGATTGGGCTTCAATAACACCTTGGGGAAACTTTATTGTGGTTTCAAATAATGTTACCCAACAAACAGAAGTTTACGACCTTAATTTTAATTTTCTTCATACACTATCACCCACTCAAGAACACGCCGATTTTGCACTTGACACGCAAGGAAATGAAGTTTTAGTAGAAGTAATTCCGTTAATTATGACCCGAATAGACAATGGAACTGTAACCGATCTACTTCCCGATGCCACATTTTGTGGTTGGCCTAACTCAAATCCTAATATTCCGGGACATATCTCAGGAAGAAATTTTAATTTTCCGGGGTGGGCTTTGGTTTCTACCTTTACCAATGAGTGCCCAAACGGAAATGGATATTATTATGCCACCGATATGTTTGCCGTAAAACTAGACGGAAGTGGCACTATAAAAC
>JALWYP010000196.1:0-608 GCA_026992695.1 Flavobacteriaceae bacterium | reverse complement strand
TATAAAACATTATGGTTATAGTAGGGCTTCTTATTTAACCTATGACAAAAACTCGTTTGCCTCTTTTAGCCAAGACGGCACAAAAGTAATTTTTAATTCAGATTGGGACTTTGAACAGCAAGGAAACGGTGTTGTTTTTGCCTACGTTGCTACGTATAACAACAACCTCGAAACAACCGATTTTAACAAAGAAAATCCGCTTCTAATATACCCTAATCCGGTTTCTAACCTACTAACTGTTGAAAATAGTAAGTCTTGTGTTTATACATTGTTTGATTTTTCAGGAAAAAAACTTCAAAAAGCAATACTTCCAAAAGGAAAATCGTTTATCAATTTTTCTAACTTTTCTTCCGGAATTTATTTTATGAAACTATCAACCGGCGAAGTAATGCAAATTGTAAAAAACTAAATACATTTTTTTTCTGTTTAGTGCTTTTAAAATCTATTTTGTAATTTGCAAAAAAAAAAAAAATGAAAATGAAAAATTATTTACCCCACATTCTTTTACTAACTATATTTTTACTCACATCTTGCGGAAACGACGACAACTACCAAGATAGTGACACCCAAAACCCAACAGTTCCTACTAATTTAATTGCGACTACAGT
>JALWYP010000195.1 GCA_026992695.1 Flavobacteriaceae bacterium | reverse complement strand
CTCTTTTAGATACAATTCGCTTCCTGCCGAAAAAGCAATAATAGCCAAGGCTATTTCGTTTAAAAAATTTAACTCGGGAAGTGTTTTTGAAGGAATAAAATGCAACACAGATGAGCCGGCAATAATACCGGTAATAATGAGCCCGGTAATAAGCGGGAATTTTAATTTCTGAAAAACTTTGGCTATTTGATTTCCGGCTATTGCTACAATAGCGAAACCAACCAAAAGTACTAACAGGTGAAAATCCATAGGCATATTTTTAAAGTTGATAAATATAGGAAAGATTTATCGAGTTGCCATTTTTTTATTTCAAGAAAAAATAGTGTCGTGTCGTATTATAATATTTAGTATTTTAACCCAAAATTTTATTATGACAGCATTAGCCGGTATAATTATCTTAGGAATAGTTGCACAATGGATTGCTTGGCGGTTTAAAATTCCAGCAATATTGCCATTAATTGTCATTGGTTTATTAGTGGGACCGCTTGCCACTGAATTTATTACTAAAGACGGCTCCAAGCTTATAGAACCCATCTGGAACGGCAAACAAGGATTGTTTGCGGGCGAAACATTATACTATTTTGTTTCGTTAGCAATTAGTATTATTCTTTTTGAAGGTGGACTAACTTTAAAACTAGATGAGGTTAAAAACATTGGCAATGTGATTACAAGGTTGATTACATTAGGTTCTGCCGTTACTTTTTTTGGAGCTGCCATCGCAGCACATTATATTTTTAATTTAAGCTGGGAAATTTCCTTTTTATTTTCTGCACTAATTATTGTTACAGGTCCCACTGTAATCACCCCTATATTAAGAAACATTCCATTAAAAAAAGATGTTTCGGCAATACTAAAGTGGGAGGGAATTTTAATAGACCCTATTGGTGCCTTGGTGGCGGTATTGGTTTTTGAATTTATTAGTGTAGAAGGAGGTGGAGAGTTTACCAAAACAGCTCTTATTGAGTTTGGAAAAATAGTGTTATTTGGCACCAGTTTTGGATTTACGTTTGCGCATGCATTAAATTTTGCAATGAATAAAAAATGGATTCCGCACTACTTGTTAAACGTCGTTGCTTTGGCTTCGGTTTTAGGAGTTTTTGTGCTTTCAGATACATTTGCTCATGAATCCGGTTTACTAGCAGTAGTTGTTATGGGGATGGTTCTAGGAAACTCTAACAGCAAATATTTAAAAGACATATTGTATTTTAAAGAATCGTTAAGTGTTTTGTTAATTTCCATTTTGTTTATATTACTTTCCGCAAATATTAATATGACAGATATTTGGTTGGTTTATAACTGGAACACAGCCATTCTTTTTGCTATTGTTGTGTTTTTAATTAGACCTATTGGTGTTTTTTTAAGCACCCGGAAATCACATTTAAAAACCAACGAAAAACTGTTTATAAGTTGGGTAGGTCCCAGAGGAATAGTAGCCGCAGGTATCGCTTCTTTATTTGGTTTAAAGTTAGCCGAAAAAGGAGTTCCCGGAGCCGAGTATATTACACCTTTGGTTTTTATGATTGTACTTGGCACCGTACTTTTAAACGCGACAACAGCACGATTATTTGCTAAATTAGCCGGTGTTTTCTTAAAACGATCTGAAGGGATACTAATTGTTGGCGCGTCTGAAGTTTCTAGAATTATTGCTAAATATCTTGACGAAATAGGAAGACATGTGGTTTTAATTGACAGCAATCCTGATAATATTGCGAAAGCTAAAGAAATGGGTCTTGAAGCGATTACCGCCGATATCTATTCCGATACACTTTCCGACAATATAGAATTAAACGATATGGGATACATTTTAGCACTTACCGGAAACTCTAAAATAAACAAATATGCCATAGAGAAGTTTAAAAATCAATTTGGTGAAAACGGAGCGTTTCGATTGGTTTCTGTAGAAGAAATGAAAGATTCTCAAAACAATCCAAAAGAAGGACTATTCTCACATACTGACGATTATACTTCCTTGTCAAAAACAGCACATCATTTTCCCTCTATTTATGAAATAGAAATTAAAGACAAAGAACACTATAACACCCTTATTGAAAAAACCGAAAAGGATAAAGATATGATACCGCTTTTTATAAAAAATAAAAATGGCGAACTTGAAATAATAACTTCTTTTAATAAAGACATTACTATTGAAAATGGTTGGAAATTGGTTTATCTAGGGAAACATATTCCTAAGGAATAAAGAAGGTTGTTTAATCAACTCACCCTTTCCAGTATTGAGGTTTGGTTTTTTCAGAATGTTGATTCCAATAGTCTTGAGTTACTTTACGCCCATCAAAGGTTTTTAGTTTTCGTTCAAAAACCCAAATAGTAGGGTTAAAAACCATATCGGTTACGGCAACGGTATAAAGTTGAGGCTCTTCTTCAGACTTTCTTTTTTCTTCAACAATAATTACCTCAAAACCATTATGCTCTAATAATTTTTTTAAAAAGTTTTTTCGTTCTTCAGTTACTTTTTTCTCCACAAATGTGACGCGTTGATCACCAATGCTTCCAAATAAATGTTTACCTGCTAATCCCATAGCGTATTAAATTACAAATTATAAATCACAAATCTTATAGGATGTTGTTCTACATCAAATTTTTACTCAACTCAAAAATATATTCATACAACGGACTATACAGCCCTAAGACTAAAATACCTAAAACAGTAAGCACAAGACCTATTTTCATATACAACTTACTGTTAAAATAAGGAATGGCATGTTCGCTAGTTCTTAAAAACATAGCCCGCACCACCAGTAAATAATAATACAACGAGATGGTTACGTTTACTACCGCTAAGAAAACCAATAAATAATACCCTTTACCGGCAGCCGCCGTAAAGAGAAAGAATTTACCAAAAAATCCGGCTACAGGAGGGATTCCTGCAAGCGAAAAGAGGGCTAACATCATAACCAAACTCAGTTTAGGGTTGGTACGGTAAAGACCGTCATAGTCAGAGATGTTTTCTTTTCCGGTTCGTAAGGAAATGGCTTGCACCACACCAAAAGCGGCTAGGTTTGAAAACACATAAATAAGCACAAAATAAATTACCGTAGCTACTCCCAGTTGCTCTCCGTTGATAATTCCTAATAAAATAAAACCGGCTTGAGCGATAGATGAAAAAGCTAAGAAGCGTTTTAAATTATTTTGCCTTAAAGCAAACAAATTCCCTATAAACATAGTAGTTAATGCTAAAATATATACCAAGTTCTCCCAAATATGCAATAACGGTCTTAAAACGGTAAAGAGTAAAATCATTAATATAAAAACAGCTGCCCCTTTTGATATTACCGATAGATAAGAAGCCACAGAAATAGGAGCTCCTTCATATACATCGGCAGTCCAAAAATGAAATGGAACCAATGAAATTTTAAATGCTAATCCTGATAATAGTAATACCATTCCCAAAATAGATAAATGGGATGTGGTTATTGTTTGCATAATATCATTAAAGTAGATAGAACCACCGGCAATATAAAGCATGGAAATACCAAACAAGGCTACTCCAGACGCTAAGGCTGCTGAAAGAATTAGTTTTATTCCTGCTTCACTTGATTTTCTCTTAGCCATTTCATAAGCGGCTAATGCAGCAACAGGAAGAGTAGAAAGTTCTAAACCTAAAAAGAACATTAAAAAATCACCTGCGGAAACCATAAAATACATACCCAACAATGAGGAAAAGAGAAGGACAAAAAACTCAGTGCCCCGCTGATGATCAACAATTTTTTCCTGAAGCCAATCTGCAGATTGGAGCAACAAGATAAAAACACCAATGTTTAAAACATTTTTAAAGAAGTGTATGAGTCCGGTGGTGTGAAACATTCCTCCAAAAATACTTCCTTCTTCCATCGCTAATAATCCTACGGCTGTGTGAATACCAAATAGAAAAACAGCAAAGTGAACTAGGTTGCCTTTTTTGTTTTTAGAAATAAATACCTCGGCTATTATCAATAGCAGGATAATACCTAAAAGCAGCATTTCTTGACGCATTAATAAAAAACTGTTCCAATCCATTTTTTAATTTTTTTATATCAACCCTTTAATAAACGGTTGTAAACTTTCTAATATCATATCGCTAATCCATAAAGGAGCAACACCCATTCCTATAATTGGGATAAGCAACAGCATGATTCCTGTTTTTTCATACCATGTTACTCGTTGAAGGGTTAGGTATTTTTTGTTTTTAACAGGACCCATCAACATAATTCCCACCACTCGTAAAATATAAACTGCTGTCACAACAATTGCCGAGACAGAAACTATTGTGGCAATACGATGAAAAAGATCTTCGTGTTGAAACGCCCCAACAAAAATATTCATTTCTGCAACAAACCCACTAAAACCGGGAAGACCCAATGAAGCCAATCCGACAATGACATACGTAGCCGAAATAACAGGAATTACTTTTAACAAGCCTCCTAATTTAGTAATATCTCGAGTTCCGGTTCTTCCGTAAATCATACCAATTAATGCAAAGAAAAGAGCCGTCATCAACCCGTGTGATAACGATTGTAAAATGGCTCCGTTCCAAGCGGTTTTGTTCAGCATTAACAAAGCAAACAACACCAATCCTAAGTGACTTACCGAAGAATACGCATTGATGTATTTTAAATCTTTCTGCTTTATGGCACCAAAAGCACCATAAATAACTCCAATAGCAGCCAGAACAATAAAAAAGTTAGACCATGTTAATGCTCCTTCAGGAAGCAGAAACATTGCTACTCTAAAAACACCATAACCCCCGAGCTTCATTAATACACCTGCGTGGAGCATAGAAACGGCAGTTGGTGCAGAAGCGTGACCGTCTGGAGACCACGTATGAAAGGGAAACAAGGCACTTAATACGGCAAACCCTATAAACACCAATGGGAAGAAAAGTTTTTGAGCTTCAAAAGGAATGTTTACTTGTGCAATTTCTAAAATATTAAAAGTAAGCGCACCACCGTCTGCATTGGAGTTAAAATAAATACCTAAAATTCCTACCAATAACACAGCCGAAGCACCCATTAGCATTAGTGTTAATTTCATTGCCGAATATTCACGAGGACCGGTACCCCAAATTCCTATAAGAAGATACATTGGGATTACGGCTATTTCATAAAAAACAAACATCGTAAACAAATCTATTGAAATAAAGAAACCGTAAACTCCGGTAGAAAGAACCAAGAGCGAGATAAAAAACTCTTTGGGAAGTTCTTTCATTTTCCAAGATATGAACACGCCCGCTAAAACAACAATGGAAGTAAGTAGCAGTAAAGCCACTGAAATACCATCTACACCAACATTATAATGGATGTTAAAGGTTTTAAACCACACAGCATCTTTGGTGAAAACCATGATGTCTTGGTTGATTTCGCGCTCCCTAAAATAAGCAAAAACCAAATTTATAGCCATTCCTAACTGAACCAAACTACCTACCAAAGAAATAATACGAGCTTGTTTTAAGCCTTTACTAAAAACCAACACCACGATAGTAATAATTGGGACAACGATAAAAAGCGTTAAAATATCCATACGTTATTTGTTTTTATTATAACCCGAAAACATCGGGGAATATGTGTCATTATTCTGTCCAGAAATAAATAAAAATCATCACCAATACCACGACACCACCTACAAATGCTAGTGCATAATCTTGTAATTTACCAGATTGTATTCCTTTTATTTTTTCCGAGGTAAATACGGTTTTATTTCCTATTTGATTCATCGTGCCATCTACTACTTTTTTATCAAAAAGAGCTACCGAAGCTGCCACACCGTTAAACAATATTTTTTTGGTAATAAAAAGGTATATTTCATCAAAATAGAATTTGTGATATGCCCATTTGTAAAACACACCAAATCGTTTTGCATAGGTATCGGCAAGATTGTTTTCTTTCTTATAAAAAACCCAGGCTAGAGCAATTCCAATTATTCCTACAGTAACAGCAATTGTCGCTAACGGATAATTTAAATGAGCTTCAAAACCTTTTCCATCAGGAGTTACAAATTCACTAAACGGAATAAATCCTACGACCACACTTAACGCACCTAGAATCATTAACGGAACAGTCATAGACACGGGTGATTCGTGAGGTGGATGGTCATAGTGCTTCTCTTTACCCCAAAAGATTCCGAAGTAAATTCTAAACATATAAAATGCAGTAAGCCCGGCTACAAAAACGCCAATGTAATATAGCAGTTGATTGTTTTCAAAGGCAGCAACTAATATTTCGTCTTTACTCCAAAAACCTGCGAAAGGAGGGATTCCTGCTATAGCCAAAGCAGCAATAAGGAAAGTAATATTTGTAATGGGGAGGTATTTTCGCAATCCACCCATATCTTTTAAATAGTTGCTGTGAACGGCATGGATAACAGAACCTGCACCCAAGAACAACAAGGCTTTGAACATGGCGTGCGTAAATAAATGGAACATTGAAGCCATATAACCCACTCCTTCATGTCCGTCATAACCGGAAACACCCAAAGCCATCATCATATAGCCTAGCTGTGACATGGTAGAGAAAGCTAATACGCGTTTAATATCAGTTTGTGTAATGGCAATTACTGCTGCAAACAGGGATGAAATCCCTCCCACATAAGCCACAATTGATAATGCAAAACCATCTTCAACAAAATAAAACATAGGGAATAACCGAGCCACCAAATACACTCCGGCAACCACCATAGTAGCTGCATGAATTAATGCCGAAACAGGTGTAGGGCCTTCCATGGCATCGGGTAGCCAAATATGAAAAGGCATCATAGCAGATTTTCCGGCACCTCCCACAAAGATTAAGAGCAGTCCCCACGTGATGACAGAAAGACCCATAAACGAAGTAGATGCCCAATTTAAAATAGCACTTCCTTCGGGATTATTGAGCGTTTCAAAATCAAATGTTCCGGTGTAATACCCCATAATTAATATCCCGATTAAAAAGCCTAAATCGGCAAAACGGGTAACAATAAATGCTTTTTTGGCAGCAGCAATAGCTGATGGTTTGGTGTAGTAATATCCTATTAATAAGAAAGAAGAAACACCCACAAGCTCCCAAAAAATATAAATTTGAAATAGATTAGTAGAAAGCACCAGTCCAAACATAGAAAAGGTAAACAAACTTAAAAAAGCAAAAAACTTAGTATAACCATCATCTCCTTTCATATATCCTCGGCTATAAATGTGTACCATTAATGATATCGTTGAAACCACAACCAACATCATTACCGAGATTGCATCAATGTACAAACCCATATCAATAGCTAAGGAGTCTGTAAAATTCATCCATACATGACGATCAATAATAGGTTTATAAATACCATTTACTTTACCATGGACAAAGAAGTATTGATAGGCGGTGTAGTAGGAGAGAACAGCCGAAACCAACAAACCAAACACACCAATATAACCGGAAACAGACGGTTTGATTCGTTTGTAATTTAATCCAAGCAGTAGAAAAACTACTAATGGAATGAATGGGATTAAGTAAATATAACGAATGTCCATTTGTATATTATTTATTAATATTTCATTGTTTCAGTTGCATCTACCTCTACAGAGCCTATTTGTCTGTATAGGTTTATTATTATAGCTATAGCTAGAGCAGTTTCGGCAGCAGCCACAGCAATGATAAAAATTGAAAAAAGCACTCCCTGTAATACATCGGGATATAAGTATTTATTAATAATCACAAAATTTACTACTGAAGCATTCATAATTAATTCAACCGAAATTAATATCGAAATAAGATTCTTTCGGGTAATAAAGCCATACACACCGATAAAAAACAAAAGGGTTGTTAGGGTTAATATTTCGTATATACTTATTCCAGCAATCATAATTTACTATTTTTTATATTTTCTTTCCTTTTGCAATTACAATAGCTCCAATCATTGCAGCTAACAACAACACCGAAATCACCTCAAACGGCAATACAAATCCTCCGTCCCCATAACTCAATAGTTTTTCTCCAATATCGGCTGTTGAGGTTGTTTTATAATTTTCAACAACCGGAAAATCATAGGTATAAATAATTTGCAAAAACACCCCTATTCCTATAGCCGAAACAATTGCGGCAATTATTCGTTTGGAGGTTTTAGCTAAGGTTAATTCCAATTCGATATGATGCACTAATAACACTGAAAATATCATTAAAACAATTACACCGCCTCCATAAACCGTAAGTTGAATAGCGGCTAAAAAGTTGTAATCTATTAAAAAGAAAATACCGGCTATACCAACTAGCACAAACAATAAGTAAATTACAGACCGCATCATTTTACGACTGTTTACAGCAGCAATAGCAAAAGCAATCATACTAAAAGCAAGGATGTAAAAAATATATTTTTCCATAATATTATTCTTCAACTCCGTCCATTAATTTGGATCCGGGTTGGTTTAGTACTTTTGTTAAATAAGACCTGTCAAATACAGCGTTTTCATAATTTTGAGCCCATACAATAGCATCGGTTGGGCAGGCTTCAATACAAAGCCCACACATGGTACAAAGCCCTAAATGATAAATATGTTTGTCAATTTCTTTTTTCTTTTTTCCGGTTTCGGGGTTTACTTTTCTGTCCCAGATAATTTCAATGCTTCCGTTAGGGCAAGCAATTTCACATTTTTGACATCCCGTACATCGATGTTCGTTGTTTTCGTTATGGGGCATCACCACCTCTCCTCTAAATCGTTCAAACATTTTTAGTGTTTCTCGATTGTCAGGGTATTGTTGGGTAATCGCTCCTTTTCTTGAATGTAAAAAAACCTTGCCGGTTACACTCATTCCGGTGAGCAATGTTTTTATTCCGTTGAATATGTTTGAAAAGTATCCCATATTTTTTATAACTGAATTGTAAGATTTAACCAAACAATTAATGCCATTAACACAATATTTACTAAATTAATAGGAAGCAGGTATTTCCATTCTAATGTTAATAATTGATCTACGCGTAATCGTGGAAACGTCCACCTAAACCACATCATTAATAAGACCAACAGCAAGGTTTTTCCTAAAAACCAAAAGACGCCCAACCAAGGGATGGATTCGGTTATCCCGAAAGGAGAAAGCCAAGCACCAAAAAAGACGGTTGTGGCAATGGCAGAGATGATGAACATATTAATAAACTCGGCTAAGAAAAAGTAAGCGAATTTCATTCCTGAATATTCAGTATGAAAACCGGCACCCAATTCAGATTCAGCCTCTACCATATCAAACGGAGCTCTGTTTGTTTCGGCAGTTCCGGCAATCATATAAATCATAAAAGCAATGATAGCGGGAATGTGTCCTTGAACGATAAGCCAGCCGTTTTTTTGTACTTCAACTATTTCAGATAGCTGAAGCGAACCGGTTAACAGGATCATGGTGAGTAATGATAACCCAACAGAGAGCTCATAGCTTATGGTTTGAACACCGCTACGCATAGCACCAATGAGAGAAAACTTATTATTACTGCTCCATCCGCCTAACAAAATACCGATTACACCAATGGATGAGATGGCGATTAAAAAGAAGATACCAATATTAATATCAAAGGCTTGTAATTCTTGGGTAAACGGAAAAACAGACAAAGCCATTAATGCCGAAATAATCACAAAATAGGGAGCTAAGTTGTAAAGAAATTTATCGGCTCTATCTGTACCGGTTAATTCTTTTGAAACCAATTTTAAGGCATCTGCCATAGTTTGTAAAAGCCCTTGAAATCCCACACGGTTAGGACCAATACGTAATTGAAACCAAGCGGCAACACGCCTTTCCAACAGTACTAAATACAATCCGGCAACAGCAAAAATGGCAAGATATACCAAAGCAATTAAAACCATTTCGGTAATGCTTGTCGCTGTTTCAGACATAAAACTTAACAGCCACTGGTGAATGCTTTTTGTCATACTAGTTTGTTTGTATATTAGTTAATCAGTTAATTTGATTTTTTATTCTATTGTTTTTTATATTTTACCCTTCTTGCCTTAAATCTATCTGTCAATATCCGGCACAACAATATCCAGTGTTGCCATAGTTGCCACTAAATCTCCTATTTTTCCTCCAACAGCAATGTGATTTAATAGCGAAATATTTGAAAATCCAGGGGATCTAAATTTTACTCGATACGGGTTTTTTGTTCCCGTACTTACTATATAAACTCCCAATTCTCCTCTAGCGGTTTCTACTTTTTGATAATATTCTCCTTTAGGTAGTTTTATTACTGCGTTGGTTGCCACTTTGTAGTCGCCTTCGGGAATATTATCTATGAGCTGCTCAATAATAGAAAGTGACTCCCACATTTCTTGAATTCGTACTTGGTATCTCGCCATGGAATCGCCTTCGGTTTTAAGCGCTTCATTGAAGGTTACTTTATCCAGCGCACTGTAAGGATGATGCTTTCTTACATCACATGAATACCCCGAGCCTCGTGCAACCGGTCCCGATGCTCCAAACGAAATAGCATCTTCTTTGCTTAATATCCCAACTCCTTTCATTCTCTTCTGAAAAATAATATTTCCGGTTAACAAGCGGTCATATTCAGGAATTTTGGTTTTAAAATGAGCAACAAACTCTTTGGTTCTTTTTACAAAGTTGGGATGAATATCCCACATTAATCCTCCCGGAATATTATAATTCATCGTAAGTCTTGCTCCACACGTTTCTTCAAAAATATCATTAATCATCTCTCGATCTCTAAATCCGTAAAAATAAGTGGTAAGTGCTCCTACGTCCATTCCCATTACACCCCACCAAAGACAGTGGGAAGCGATTCTTGTAAGTTCACCAATGATGGTTCTAATTACTTTTACGCGATCAGGAATTTCTAATTGAAGTGCTTTTTCTACAGTTAAACAAACCGCCTCATTGTTAATATGGGAAGAGAGGTAGTCCATCCGGTCTGTGAGATGAACTATTTGTTGATAGCTGTCCCGTTCACACATTTTTTCAATAGAGCGATGAATGTATCCTAAATCCGGCTCTACTTTTTTTATAATTTCGCCGTCAATGGTTAGCAAAAGACGCAATACTCCGTGGGTAGCCGGGTGTTGAGGACCCATATTAATAAAGTATTCTTCAGATTTGAAGTTGGTATTAGTGGCTGTTGGTGCTATTTTTTCGGTTTCCGTCTTCATTGTTTTGTTATCTACATCGAGTCGTTTATTATTTTATTACCATATTTACTTCGTCAACATAATCTTTTCTTAGCGGGTATCCTTCCCACTCTTCTGTGAGAAACAAATATTTTAAATTGGGATGATTATTAAATTTTATTCCGAAGAAATCAAATACTTCACGTTCGTGAAATTCAGCAGTTTTCCATATATCACATACTGAGTCAAACACAGGGTTTTCCCTGTCTTCTGTATTCACTTTAACTACTAATTGATGTCTGTAAACAGTAGATTCTAGGTGATAAACGATTCCTAATTCTTTTCCCCAATCCATTCCTGTTAGACAGTATAAATAATCAAATCGGGTCTTGGGATTGCTTTTTAGTTGATTCATCAATGCGTGAAGGTGCTCCGGCTTTACTACAATAGTAAGAAATTCGGAACCCTCTTCGGTAAAAGATAATAAACTGGGATTGATAACCTCTTTTGTAGTTATTTTTTCTTCATCCTTTTCTGTTGAGAGATCTGAAGACTCTTTGTTTTCCTCAACAACTACAGAAGCAATGGTAACTTCCGGATTGGGAAACCAACTACCTATTAACTCTTGTAATTCGTTGTTGTTCATAATTTATTTTTTCTTTTGTTTTCAGGTTTCTGTTATTTCCCTTCATCAAAACCGTCAATAGGGTTCTTTTTATGTTTCATGTTTTCGGTTCGAATCTTTTCTTGAAGCATAAGCATTCCTTCCAGTAATGATTCCGGTCTTGGAGGACAGCCGGGCACATATACATCAACAGGAATTACATGGTCTGCTCCTTTTACTACCGAATACGAATTGTAAAAGAAAGGACCTCCCGAAATTGCACAGGCTCCCATGGCAATAACATATTTGGGTTCTGCCATTTGATCGTATAATCGCCGTAAAACAGGAGCCATTTTGTTTACGATGGTTCCGGCAATAATAATAAGATCTGCTTGTCTGGGAGACGGTCGAGCCACTTCAAATCCAAATCGAGAATAATCATGTCGTGACGCTCCTGTTTGCATCATTTCTATAGCACAACAACTAGTACCAAAATAGAGTGACCAAAGCGAATTGGAACGCCCCCAGTTTATCACTTTGTCTAAGCTTGTTACAACGATGTTAGCTCCGTTTCCGGCAGGTAATACTTTTCCTGGAAAGTCATCCGGAACCGGTTGCTGAAACCCTTCGGGTTTTACTTGTGTAATAAAACTTTTTTTCTTTATTCCCATTTTAGTGCTCCTTTTTTCCAAGCGTATAATAATCCTAATCCTAAGATAAACAGAAAGATTATAATTTCTATAAAAGCAATACTTCCCACATCCTTAAACACAACCGCCCAAGGCACTAAAAAAGCAACTTCTATATCAAAGATTAAGAATAAAATAGCAAATAAATAATATCCTACCTTAAACTGAACCCACGTAGGACCAATGGTTTTCATACCGCTTTCATACGGTTCCCGCTTTTGAGGATTATCCGATTTATGAGAGATTAAACCGGATAAAAAATTAGCACCGGCAACCAGTACAATACCGGCAATTAAAAATACAATGATAGCTTCTGATCCCATTCTTTAAATTAATTAATCAACAACATAGGTTTCTCCTGAAAAAAGCAAATCGTCCACTTTTGAAAAGTTAGACCTTGATTTTACTTCTTCGGTTAAAGCGTCTTCTCTTTCTTCCAACGTAACGTCTTCATAGCTTCTAATAATCCCTGTTACTAGAGGATATTCCAGACGGATAAGCATTTGGTGTAGCGTAGGGTCTTTTTCTTTGGCATCGTGTACGAGAATGTCTTCTTCGGTTATTCCGTTTTCACCTATAGTCACCACCTCTAGTTTTAAACCATTTAACACCAGCCCTTTGTCTTTTTCTTTTCCGAAAATCATAGGCTTGCCATGTTCAACAAATAATTGTTTGTCAGCTCGTACTGCTTTATCAGTAAACTGAGTAAAACAACCATCATTAAAAATCACACAATTTTGAAGCACTTCAATCAAGGAGGTTCCTTTAAATTTTTCAGCTTCAATAAATAATTGTGTCATTTCTTTAGGTGTGTTACCGCCTATTCTGGCAAAAAATCTACCATGAGCTCCAATGGCTAATTCTCCCGGTTGAAAAGGGGGTTGTGTATTTCCGTAAGGAGAAGATTTGGTTTTTTGCCCCACTAACGACGTGGGAGAAAATTGCCCTTTGGTGAGTCCGTAGATTTCGTTATTAAAAAGAATAATATTAAGGTCTAAGTTTCTTCTAAGTACGTGAATAAAATGGTTTCCACCTATTGCCATGGCGTCTCCGTCGCCCGTGATTACCCAAACACTAAGATCTGGGTTTGCCAATTTTACTCCTGAAGCAATTGCGGGAGCCCGACCATGGATTCCGTGCATTCCGTAAGTGTCCATATAGTAAGGAAAACGGGATGAACATCCTATTCCTGAAATAAACACAACATCTTCTTTCTTTACGCCCATTTCGGGGAGTGCTTTTTGCATAGACCGTAAAATTACATAGTCATCACAACCGGGGCACCACCTTACTTCTTGGTCGCTAACAAAGTCTTTAAAATTATATTTTTTTGCTACTGTATTTTCCATAATTATTGTAAAAGGTGTTTAAATTTCTCAATCAACTCATTGTTCCCAAAAGGCAACCCTTGTACTTTATTGAATTGAACAAAGTTGTAGTTGTTGAAATTAATTTTTAATACTTTGGCAAACTGTCCGTAATTGAGTTCGCAAACAACTATTTTTTTAAATCGTTTTAATAAATCTTCTGTGTTTTTTGGAAGCGGATTTATATAATTAAAATGGGCGAACCCAACGTTGTCATATCCGGCTTCATTCATTTCTTTTACTGCCGAGTGTAGCGAGCCATAAGTACCTCCCCAACCAACAACCAGTAAATCACCTTCTTGAGCAAATTCTGGTTTAATCTCAGGAATAAAGTTTTGAACCCGTTTTACTTTTTCGGCTCTTATTTTGACCATATACTCGTGATTTTCGGGAACATAAGACACATTTCCGGTCACTTTATCTTTTTCTAAACCACCTACCCTATGCTCTAAACCAGGTGTTCCGGGGACAGCCCAGTTTCTAGCCAAGGTTTCGTCATCTCTATTATAAGGATGCCAATTTTCATCAGCTTCTTTAATAATACGGTTCTTAATTGTTGGCATGTCTTCTACGGTTTTTATTTTCCAAGGAGCTGAACCGTTGGCAATATATCCGTCTGTAAGTAAAACAACGGGGGTCATGTGTTCCAATGCTAGTTTTGCAGCAATAAAGGCGTAATCGAAACAATTAGCTGGCGTACTTGCCGCAATAACTATTACCGGGCTTTCACCGTTTCTTCCGTACATAGCTTGTAACAAATCTGATTGTTCGGTTTTTGTGGGGAGTCCGGTTGAGGGTCCGCCTCGTTGAACATTTACTACTACTAAGGGTAATTCTACCATCATTGCGAGTCCCAAAGCCTCTCCTTTTAGTGCCAATCCCGGACCTGAAGTTGTAGTGATTGCTAGATCACCAGCAAAAGAAGCCCCAATAGAGGAGGTTATTCCGGCGATTTCATCTTCCGCTTGAAAAGCTTTTACACCAAAATGTTTGTGTTTAACCATTTCGTGAAGAATATCGGTAGCAGGGGTAATAGGATAAGAGCCTAAAAAGAGTTCTAAACCTGATTTTTCGGCGGCAGCCAAGAACCCCCAAGCCGTTGCGGTATTTCCCATGATAATACGATACGTTCCTTTAGCCATTTTAGCCGGTGAGATTGTATATGTATTAGGGATAAGTTCTAAGGTTTCTGCAAAATAATAACCGGCATTTAACACCTTTGTATTTGCTTCAATTATTTGAGGTTTTGATTTAAACTTTTTATGAAAAAAATCAATAGTATAATCCCTAGAACGGTCATACATCCAGTAAACCATTCCTAATGCAAACATATTTTTGCTTCGGGTGATACTTTTATTATCTAGTCCCTCAACATCTTTTAATGCTTCTTTGGTAAGTGAAGTCATAGCAACTTCAATCACACGATAATTTTCTAAAGAGCCATCTTCAAGCGGATTGGTTTCGTATAACGCTTTTTCAAGATTTTTTTTGGTAAAAGCATCGGTATCAACAATAATGGTATGCCCTGGTTTTACCGCACCAAGATTTGTTTTTAATCCGGCAGGATTCATAGCAACTAATAGGTCAACATTATCACCGGGAGTGCTTATCTCTACACTTCCTATATGAACTTGAAAACCGGAAACACCATATAAGCTACCTTGAGGAGCTCTAATTTCTGAAGGGTAATTAGGGAATGTCGCCACATCATTACCAAACATAGCAGAGGTGTCTGTAAATTGTGTTCCGGTTAGTTGCATTCCGTCTCCCGAATCACCTACAAACCTAATAACAACAGCATCAATTACTTCGGGCTGTTGTTTTGTTTTAGTTGTATTCATAGTTTTTGAAAATTTTCATTAAATTTAGGAAATTATTTTGTAAAAAATAAAAACCCAAATGTAGATTAACAATTTCAATAAAATTATGACGTTTGTCACTTTATTTAAAAAAATAATTTATAGTTTAGCCTATTAATTTAAAATATTTTATCATGGCAATAATAATCACAGATGAGTGTATAAACTGCGACGCTTGTGTTGCTGAATGTCCTAACAATGCTATTTATGAGCCCGATCAAGAATGGTCTTATGCTGAAGGAACAGAACTTTCAGGAATGGTAACCCTTTCTAATGGAGAAGAAGTTGATGCTGATGCAATGAACGAACCTCTTTCAGACGAGTTTTACTTTATAGTAACAGACAAATGTACCGAATGTAAAGGATTTCATGAAGAACCTCAATGTGCCTCTGTGTGTCCGGTAGATTGTTGTGTTCCAGATGAAAATCATGTGGAGACGGAAGAACAATTACTGGCTAAAAAAGCGTTGTTACACGGCGAATAATATAGTTTAACACACAATAAATAGTGCAATTTAATAATCCAACCGGTTTGATTAGGTTTGGTTATTGAAAGAAGGCACCTGTATGATATAAAAACACCTGCACGCGGGTGTTTTTTTTATTTTGCTCTAAACTGACAATCGTCATAGTTTGTAATTCTTGCTAATTGTACCTTTAGAACCAAATTTCCAAAACCCCAACTATAAAAGACCTTGTATTTATAGAGGCTTTTTAAGGGTTGCTTTGTATACTAGCAAAGTATCTAACTAAGTTCTAATTCAAAATTTGTAACTAATGAAGAAAGATGGTAGAAAGTTAATCTGCGATGCCAATGAAGCGGTAGCTATCATTGCCCACAAAACCAATGAAGTTTGTGCAATTTATCCAATTACACCCGCATCTCCTATGGGAGAGCATGTTGATGTGTATAGCTCTAAGGGGCAAAAAAATATATGGGGTAACGTACCAAGGATAATCGAAATGCAAAGCGAAGGAGGGGCTTCGGGGGCAGTACACGGCTCTCTTCAAGCAGGAGCATTAACCACTACATTTACTGCTTCTCAGGGGTTGTTATTGATGATTCCCAATATGTATAAAATGGCTGGAGAACTTCTTCCTACCGTAATCCATGTTGCTGCCAGAACGGTTGCCACTCATGCTCTTTCTATTTTTGGAGACCACTCAGATGTGATGGCAACTAGACAAACCGGTTTTGCCATGCTTTTTGCCGGATCTGTTCAAGAAGCGATGGACTTTGCCCTAATTGCTCAAGTAGCAACATTACGTGCCCGTGTTCCGTTTTTAAATATTTTTGATGGTTTTAGAACCTCTCATGAAATTTCAAAAATTGAAGGAATATCCGATGAAGTGATAAAAACCATGATGCCCGAAGAGAATATCATGCAACACCGTAAACGATCGTTAGACCCCGATAATCCCGTAGTAAGAGGTACTTCTCAAAACCCAGATGTTTTCTTTCAATCTAGAGAAGCAGCAAATCTATATTATCAAAAAGTTCCTGAAATAGTTCAGCAAGTGATGGATGAGTTTTATGAACACACCGGCAGAAGGTATAGTCTTTTCTATTATATAGGTCATGCCGAAGCAGAACGAGTAATCATCATTATGGGATCAGGGGAAGGTCCTGTACGCGAAACAGTGGATACCTTGATAAATAACGATGAAAAAGTTGGAGCTTTATTTGTTCGCCTTTTTAGACCGTTTTCGGTAGCGGATTTTATTAAGGAACTTCCAACAACGGTTAAAAAAATTGCAGTATTAGATCGCACCAAAGAGCCGGGAAGCATTGGAGAGCCATTGTATCTAGATATTGTTACTGCTTTCGCCGAAAGTAACCGAGAAACACCTACCATTATAGGTGGTCGTTATGGTCTTTCTTCAAAAGAGTTTAATCCGGCAATGGTAAAAGGAATTTATGATGAGTTATTAAAAGAGAAACCTAAAAATCATTTCACCATAGGTATTAAAGACGACGTTAGTCATACCAGCTTGACATACAACCCTGTTTTTAATACTAAAAAAGAAACTATTAATTGTATGTTTTATGGTTTAGGCTCTGACGGAACTGTAGGAGCTAACAAAAACTCTATTAAGATAATAGGAGAAACAACAGATAATTATGTACAAGGCTATTTTGTGTATGACTCAAAAAAAGCCGGAGCACAAACTATTTCGCATTTACGTTTTGGTCCGAAACCAATTTTTTCAAGCTATTTAATTAATAGCGCTGATTTTTTAGCTTGTCACCAATTTAATTTTATCGAAAAATATGATGTGCTTAAAAAGGTAAAAAAAGGAGGAACATTCTTATTAAATTCTCCCTATTCCAATGAGGAGATTTGGGAGAAATTACCCGGATTAGTACAGGAAGAAATTTTAGAAAAAGAACTTAAATTTTTTGTTATTGATGCTTCAAAAGTAGCACAAGAAGCCAAACTAGGGAAACGAACCAATACGGTTTTACAAACGTGCTTCTTTGCAATTTCGGGAATACTTCCCAAAGAAGAAGCTATTCAAAAAATTAAAGATGCCATTGTTAAATCATATTCACATAAAGGGGATAAGGTTGTTCAAATGAACTTTAATGCAGTTGATAAATCCTTAGAAAACCTTCAAGAAGTTCAATATCCTAAAAAAACAACCAACAAAAACGGGCTTAAAGCAATGATGTCTGGTAAACCTAACCCATTTGTTGAACGAGTATTAGGAACAATCTTAGCAGGAAAAGGAGATGAACTTCCGGTAAGTGCATTTCCGGCAGATGGTACGTATCCTATGGGAACTTCCCAATTTGAAAAACGAGGGATTGCTGATTTTGTTCCGGTTTGGGATGATGAAAACCTTTGTACTCAATGTAATAAATGTGTAATTATTTGTCCACATGCAGCCATTCGTTCAAAAGTAGTAACGATTGAGGAATTAAATAATGCTCCTAAAACACTAAAAACAGTTGCTCCTATTGGAAGACCGTTTAATAGCGAAAACGAAAAATATATATTACAAGTCTCTCCTGAGGATTGTACGGGATGTGATTTATGTGTTGCGGTTTGCCCTGCTGAAAGCAAGGAAGTAGAAAACTTTAAAGCCATAAATATGCATCGTAAGTTGGATGTGAAAGAAGCAGAAAACACCAACTGGGATTATTTTGAAAAATTACCTTATTATGATCGCACAGAACTTAAAACGTCAAATATTAAAGGATCACAATTTTTAGAACCGTTATTTGAATTTTCGGGTGCTTGTTCAGGATGTGGAGAAACACCGTATATTAAACTGTTAACTCAGCTCTATGGCGATAGTATTTTAATTGCCAATGCAACCGGATGTTCTTCTATTTATGGCGGCAACTTACCTACCACACCCTATAAAACCAATAAATTTGGAAGAGGACCCGCTTGGGCAAACTCATTATTTGAAGATAATGCTGAGTTTGGGTTGGGTATGAAGTTAGCTCTTTCCAAAAAACAAGAAATAGCATTGGAGTTATTGAAATCACTTGAGTTTATGGTGGGAACAGAGATTGTTGAAGCAATTATCAATAATCCCGAAGACAACGAACAACAAAGAGCTAAAAAGTTGAAAGATGTAGAAACACTAAAAAAAACGTTGCAGTTACTAGACAATGATAAAGACGCTGTTAAACTCAATAACCTTACTGAATATTTAAGACGTAAAGATGTTTGGATTTTAGGAGGAGATGGCTGGGCGTATGATATTGGTTTTGGTGGTGTTGATCATGTGCTTTCAACAGGAGAGAATATAAATATCTTGGTCTTGGATACCGAAGTTTACTCAAACACAGGAGGGCAAACCTCTAAAGCAACACCTTTGGGTGCTAGTGCCAAATTCTCTGTTTCAGGAAAACGAACAGGTAAAAAAAGCCTCGCATTACAAGCGGTTTCTTATGGAAATGTATATGTTGCTCAAGTTGCAATTGGAGCCAAGGATATGCAAACCCTAAAAGCCTTTGAAGAAGCAGCGGCTTATCCGGGAACATCTATTATTGTTGCGTATTCTCATTGTATTGAACACGGATATGATATGGGAATAGGAGCATCACAACAAGAAAAAGCAGTAGAAACAGGCTATTGGCCTTTGTTTAGGTTTGACCCAACCAAACCAAAAGGGAAGAAATTTAGATTAGACTCTAAAGAGCCATCGGCTCCCGTAAGTGAGTTTATGTATAATGAAAGCCGTTTTACCAGAGTGGTAAAACAAAACCCTGAATTAGGAAAAAAACTACATAAAGAAGCACAGGAAGAAATAGATAGTAGATGGGAACGATTGGAGTTATTCAGAAATATGTAACACTAAATAGATACAACAACAAGAGACTGTTTTAGCCTCTTGTTGTTGTTAATTATGGGAGATTAGTGAGTCTAATACAATGACTACTTTACTAAGTATTATAGGAAATATTTTTTAAAGTAACGTTGTTCTTTGGCTTAAAAAAGAAGCAGTAGAACACCATAACGCCCTTATTGAAAAAACCGAAAACGATAAAGACTTTTCAGAGAGCTTCTCTAGTTTTATTCTTGAATTAAATTTTTTAAAACATAATCCAATGCTTGTTCAGATTTTATAGTTATATCCGGTTCTACACCAACTTTATCCAAACGCTGGTTAGTTACTGTTACATAATCTGCCAAAGGCATAAATAGTTTTAAATTTTTGCTAATGGGCAATTCATATCCGCTTAACATTGCACCCGCAGTTTTTTCACCAACAATAACACCTAGTTTGTTATGTTTAATTCCAAAAACAAAAGGTTCGCAAGCACTACCTGTACCCTTGTTTGTTAGTACAAATAACGAACCTTTAAAGGTGGGTTTTCCCGATGGAGGAATGAGTAGACTCATTCCTATACCCTTTTTCATTTTCTTTGTAAATCCCTGGTACGAAGGGTCTTGTAAAGGAGTAAAAAGCTGTAATTGCTGTAAGGTTGGATAGTCTTTATGATTTGTAAACCAAGCCCTACTAATAAAATAACCTCCATGCATCATAGAGCTACTTAAATATTGCACTAAAGGAACGGCAGCATCTAAAGTGCCACCCGGATTATTTCTTAAATCAATAATAAGATTTTTATAAGTACTCTTTTGAAGCGTATCTATAATTTGAATCATTTTTTTTGCATCAGAAGAAAAAACCCTAATAGTAAGTAAAGCTGTTTCGGAGTTTAGTTCTTTTAAATCAAAAGCTTCCGGTTTTGTGCCTGTTTCTTTTTTTGAAGAAGGTTGAATCAGCAATCTATAATGCGTAAACGGAAGATTTTTTACCTCTCTGTTAAATAAATCTACAAAAGCGGTAGTGTTCAATTTTAAAGCTTTTTCAGAAGTAATTTCTTGTTTAAAATTCTTCCAAGCTTGAGTTTCCATAAAATAAGGATTGAAGATGTTTTCTTCGGTAGTCTTAATAATAGATTGAACTTCATCTTCTAAGATGGTTGTGTTGTTAGTTAATAACGACTGACTTTTTGCCGGCAGAAAACATAACGTAAAAAGGAAAATAGATACTAATTGGCGTTTCATAATTTTGATTTTTTAAAGATTAATACCACAAATAGATGAAGCAATTATTTAACTGGCAAAAAAGAGTGATAGATGTATAAAAATTATGATAAAAGAAGATTTTGTATGACCAAAGCACTACTTTTTGTGACGGTCAGATAAGATGTTTTTAATAGATTTATAATACGATTTTGAAACGGGGACGGTTTCATTAGATTTAAAAAAGATTAAATAGGCTTTTTGCGAATTTCCTTTTATTTCTTTTACAATAGATAAATTTACCAAATAAGACCGATGACACTGTGTTAAAGATTCGGCTTGATTGGCAATTTGAGAAAGGGTGTTTCTAAACGTTTTATGAGTAAGAACACCCTGTTTTAAAAAATAAATTTCGATATAATTTTCTGAAGATTTTATAAAAAGAACATCGTTTTTTTGTACTGTTAAAAGCTCTCTTTTGTTACTTCCTTTTAAGGTAATTTGATGCAATTTTTTTGGATTTATAATCTTTCTTAACCAAATCAGTAAGCAAACAAAAAAAAACACA
>JALWYP010000194.1 GCA_026992695.1 Flavobacteriaceae bacterium | reverse complement strand
GCGCACCTTCATCCCGCTACTGTAATTTTGCACTGGCATATCTATAAATTCTCTAATCTCTGAGAAATCAATGATTTCCTCAACTTTTGCATCTATTTCAGCTTTGGTAAATCCTAAAATAGCACCGTTGTTATAAATATTTTCTCTTCCGCTCAATATGGGGTTAAAACCCGCGCCCAACTCAATTAATGCACCTACTTTTCCTTTTATGGTTATTTTGCCCTCATCGGGGTTAATGAGTCCGTTTAACATTTTTAAGAGTGTGGATTTTCCAGCTCCATTATGCCCGATAAGTCCTAAACATTCACCTCTTCGTAAGGTAAAATTTATGTCTTTTACTGCCCAAAACTCTTTTGCTCGCAGCTTGCCTTCTTCTTGTTTTCCAAGTACATTGGCGGCAAGGTCTTTTACTCCATACCACAAGCTTGTTTTGAGATCCTTACAAAACTTTTTAGAGAGGTTTTCTACTTTTATGAGTATGTCGTTGTTTTCTTTTGTCATTTTCTTTTTAAAATGATTCTAAGTTTTTTCATCGTTGACAGTTAATAGTGAGAAGTGAATTGTGAGAAGTTTGCTTGCCACCAAAATTATCCTCATAAATCGCACTATCTCTTTATCTTTTATCAACTTTATAAAACCTATATTCTTCAATACTAGGACAGATACTCCCGCCTCACGCTTTTCTTCTAATATAATTCCTAAACCCCAGTACTAATTTTTTTACTTTTAAAATTAATTTCATTATTTCTTCTCCTAGCTGCTCCTTCTGCTATATTTGAAGGCACAGAAACAGCTGATCTTCTTATTTGACTTGTTAATCCATATTTTTCATCATTCGGAAAATGAGAAGAAACTTGATAAATTATTTCTACCAAATCCATACTGCTTTTCCAAACTTCTAAATCTTTATGATTCATTTCTTAAATATTTCTTACTACTATACTTCTCACTCCTCACAACTCACTCCTCACACCTCACCTCTCACTCCTAACATCATCAAGCACTCATCCGTTCTACAATAATAGGAATTGAAATTCGGTAAAACAACAATCCTAAAAACAAAAAAGGAATACAGACTAATATAGCTATTAAAAAATAAGAAAGATACATCGGTTCTGCACCAATTACAAAATCTCGAGTTGTTACCACAAAAGGCGTAAAGGGGTTCCATTCCATTATCGTTTTCATCACACCTTCTTTCGGAACAGAATACACAACGGGAGTTACGTACATCACTAATCCCAGCCCTACTGTTACAATTTTGGCAATGTCTTTATAAAGCAATCCTATAGGAGTTAAAAACAATCCGATGGTTGTACCGAACAATATCGCTCCTAAAATGGCAAATGGAAATAATAATAAGGAATTATGATATCCTACACCGTAAAAAAACACAAAAACCACTAACAATAGTATTTTTACCGAGCTGTTAAAAAGCAACTTGTAAATTCCTGAAATAATAAGTGCCTCCTTGGGGAAATTAATTTTACTCATTATCCCTTTTGCTGCGTTGGTGCTTTGTGTTGGCGAATTAATAGCATCTACAATAATTGACCATAACAGCGTTCCTGAAAAAGCGTAAACGGGATAGGGAACACCGGTATCTGTAATTTTTACGGTACCTGTTCCGTTTAAAAATATCCAAACAAAAGCGGTAGTTAAAGGAGTAACAAATGCCCAAATAATTCCTAAAAAAGATTGCCTATATTGAGCTTTAATGTCACGAACCGCCAATTGTTTTGCTAAAAAACGAGAACTAACAATGTCCTTAACGCTTTCCTTAAAAAGTTTTAAAATAGTAACGGTATTTTGTTTCTGGTATATTCTAGTTTCCAAGTTTAGCTTCTAGGTCAAGTTTACAACTTCCAAAAATAACAGAAAAGTTAAATAAAAAC
>JALWYP010000193.1 GCA_026992695.1 Flavobacteriaceae bacterium | reverse complement strand
GTTTCTGAAATAATATTTTTTAACACTGAAACCAATTGGTCATCCTTTATCGGTTCTTCTTCCAAGGATATGTCAACCAAACGGAACAGATCCTTAGGAGCAAGGGGTTTAACAACAGGATGTTGCTGTTCTTTTTCAAAAAGATGAGCAACAAGTTCGTTAAATTGTTTTATTTCTGTTTTCATAATGTAAGGTAAAACCTGTTTCTACTACTAATTTTTTCAAAAAACAAAAGTAATTTATATTTTGCAAGAAAAACATCTTTCTTTGAATACAATTAAAAGCATCGCACAATTAATACAACAATTGTCTCAAAATAATAAACAGCATTACAGCGCAATTTTAAACAAAACAGATATTCCTCCCTCCTGCTTTTTACCCTATATCAGTTGGAGCGAAACCTCTTACACCCGAAACTGCATAACCCAAAATTCGGATTTTGAACTTCTACTTCTATGTTGGGAGAAAGAACAACACACCGCTATTCATTCTCATAGTGGGCAGGATTGCTGGGTATACCCGATAGAAGGATTGATGAAAGAATACCACTATAAAATAGAAAACAACCAACCTGAAATTATAGAAAGAAACATCCTCAATAAACCTTCGTTTATCAACGATAAATTATATCAACACAGCTTGCATAACATAGGTAACAGTAGAGCCATTACCCTACACATTTATGCAAAACCTATCGCTCATTGTACGTATTATGATAGTGAAGAAAAGGTTTTTAAAACCAAAAAATTAGGGTGCTCACAAAAACCTTTAGTTGTTGTTAATCACTGATGAATTAGCCCGCCCTATTCCTATAATTCTATCGTATCGCCCTCCTTGTTCTCTATAATAAACAAGTACGGTATATTCGTTTTCGGTTTGCCAAAAATCTCCTCCTACAGCACCTTGATTAATACTTCCGTCCTTATCTACTAGCACATACCTATAATTGTAAAACCCTTGTTTAAAAAGTCTTGATAGCACATACGAATCTGAAGATTCATCATACTCAAGATACGTAGTACCGTCAATAGTCCAATTATTAAAATTACCATAAATGTGTAATTCTTTATCGCCTAACTCTTCGAAATACTTTAACGAAAAATGCATTCGCACGTAATCGGCTTCAATATCTGGATTTCTAGCATCAATATTTCGTACTACAAAGTTTCCGTTTATATCGGGATAATACGTGTAGGGTCTATCTCTTCGAGGTGCGTTGGTAAATAAATAATTGTTGTAGATATCGGTTAATTCAACATATCTAATTCCGTTAGTAGCCGAACGAATATCTTTATTGTCAAAACGTAAAAATTCATTTCCGCCCCAAAAAGAAGCTTCTTGATCGTATCTGTAAATTAATTTCTGCCCTAATGTATATTGAGGTTTAAGTGTGGTTATGGCAGTTTTTAAATTACTATTTTGCATTATTACAGTATGCACCGTCTGTTTCGGATTAATTAGCTGCATATCTGCTGAATTTACCGTGAATTGCACGACTTGTTTTTCATTTATATAGTTTAAATCTCGTGACCGTTTTATAGCTACTTGTACTCCTACCAAGTTTTCAATAACCATAAATTTTCTAGAAAATACTACTTCTTCATCATCGTTTAAAATGGTTAATATATAATTTCCGCTTTTGGTAATCCTACGTGTGTCATTATTAGGAATGTTTAAAGTATAATGCGAATAAATTTGAAGCGTATTTAACGAATTTTCATACGTATATAATCTAATTTCATCATATCCATCTAAATATTCATTTTTAGACAAGTTACTGGGAGTCCAATCAAAATCGCAATGCGTGATTGTGTAATAATAATCCGCCTCATCACCATTTAGTGCATCAAACGAAAGTGATAACGGTTCGCCTAACCGTATAATAGGAAGTTGACTTAATTTAGTCGTTCCTTTAAACTCAATTGTTCTAATATATTCCGGCGGAACTCTTTCTGCTATCTGAGAAAATGTTGTAAAACATCCTATTGCAATAAATAAAATGGTTAGTGTTTTTAATTTCATATGTCTCTATATATTAGGCAAACTGCTATACAAAACAGCTATATTAATAATTACTTTGATGTTTCACAAAGTGAATTGTTATGGGGTAAATATAAACAAAATTTATGCCTCTTTATTGTATGGTTCATACTTAGATATAAATTGAAAAAATATTGAGTGTTTTTTTTTTTTTATCCTATTTTTAATTTATACATTTGCACACCAAAAACTTTTTGTGACAATCAAGTCTTTTTAAAAGTAAATTAATAGAATTTTAAATACTATTCTATGCCAAAAGACATCACGATTAAAAAAGGTCTAACCATTAGGCTTAAGGGCGATGCCCAAAAAACGCTTTCAAAAGCACCACGCTCTAGAACATTTGTTATTAAACCCTCCGATTTTCATCTTATTACCCCAAAAATGGTTGTAAAAGAAGGAGCTAAGCTACAAGCCGGAGATGTATTGTTTTACGCTAAAAAAAATGAACAAATAAAATTTGTTTCTCCTGTGAGCGGGACACTTACTACCATTGAAAGAGGAGCTAAAAGAAAGATTACTGCATTAATCATTGAAGCTGATTCTGAAGATCGTTATAAGAATTTTGGTACTATTGACCCTAATTCAATGAAACCCGAAGAAATTAAGGAACATTTACTTTCTTCTGGATGTTGGGCTTTCATCAAGCAACGTCCGTATGATATTATTGCCAACCCTGATGTAACGCCAAAGGCTATTTTTGTTTCGGCTTACAGCACAGCACCACAAGCTGCCGATTACGACTTCACTCTTTTAGGGAAAGAAAAAGAATTGCAAACAGCAGTTGTTGCTTTGAGTAAATTAACTTCTGGAACCATTCATGTTTCTGTTGGAAAAAACAGCAACAATCCTTTTACTAAGATAAAAAACATTGAGTTGCACAGAATATCCGGACCACATCCTGCCGGAAACGTAAGCACTCAAATTAACAAAATAGATCCTATTAATAAAGGAGAAACGGTTTGGACCCTAACACCTCAAGATTTAGTGATTATTGGCGAACTGCTTTTAACAGGTAAATTTAACGCAGAACGGGTTATTGCATTAGCAGGTTGTTCTGTTAAAACTCCAAAATACTACACAACCAAAATAGGAGCCGAAGTAGCTACTTTTATATATGATTCGGGTTTAATAGACGAAAATGTTAGAGTTATTAACGGCACTGTATTATCGGGTAGTACAATTTCTCCTAAAGGACATTTAGGCTACTATATAAATACCGTTTCGGTAATTCCCGAAGGAAATGATTACGAATTTTTTGGTTGGGCAAAACCGGTTTTCAATAAACTATCTACAACTCGATCACTTACTTTTTCTTGGTTATTCCCTAAAAAAGAAATGTGCTTATCAACTAATACCAATGGTGAACACAGAGCTTTTGTTATGACCGGATTATATGAAGAAGTATTCCCGATGGATATGTACCCGCTTCAAATGCTTAAATCATGTCTTTATAAAGATTTAGACGAAATGGAGGCTTTAGGAATGTATGAAGTAGCTCCCGAAGATTTTGCACTTACCGAAGTGGTTTGCATCTCAAAACAACCTCATCAAAAAATTATTAGAGACGGGTTAGACTTAATGTATAAAGAAATAGGATAACACAATGGGATTAAAACAAAAACTAGATTCGTTAAAGAAAAAGTACCAAGGCACCAAGATGGAGCCCGCCTTTAACGCATTTCACACTTTTTTATACACACCCAACGATACAACACAAAGCGGTGCACATATTAGAGTGGCAGACGATTTAAAAAGAACCATGAATATGGTGGTATTAGCACTTATACCATGTCTTATTTTTGGAGCCTTTAATACCGGATACCAGCACTATTTAGCTATGGGAGAGATAAGTAGGGCTTCTTCCGGATTTTTTAGTCCTGAATTTTGGACTTGGCAAAATTTTTCAGCAGGTGCATTAGCAATTCTACCCATCCTTATTGTTTCCTATGTTGTAGGATTGGGTGTCGAATTTATCTTTGCAACTATTAAAGGACACGAAGTAGAAGAAGGTTACTTAGTAACCGGAATGTTGGTTCCGTTAATTGTTCCGGTAGATATTCCTCTCTGGATGCTAACTGTTGCTATTATTTTTGGAGTTGTTTTAGGAAAAGAAGTTTTTGGAGGCACAGGAATGAATATTCTAAACCCCGCACTTACCATTAGAGCCTTTTTGTTTTTTGCTTACCCCACTTGGATGAGTGGTGATAAAGTTTGGGTTCTAGACGCTGTTAAAAAAGCTGGTACTCCCGATGCTATTTCGGGCGAAACCATTTTAGGGTCCATGGCACAAGGCAACACAATGTCGTACCACGTTAGCGATATGTTTTACGGATTTATTCCCGGTTCCATAGGAGAAACCTCTACCTTATTAATCATTCTTGCAGGATTATTCTTGATTTTTACCAAAATTGGAAGTTGGAGAATTATGATTTCCACTTTTGTTGGTGCAGCCGTTATGGGACTAATTTTTAACTATGTGGCAGATTCGGGGATTATTTCTGAAAGCAGTAAATTTTACGGACTTATGAGTATGCCTTATTGGCAACACCTTTTAATTGGCGGTTTGGCTTTTGGTGCTGTGTATATGGCAACCGACCCTGTTACGGCTTCGCAAACCAATAAAGGAAAATGGATTTACGGTTTCTTAATAGGGTTTATAGCTATTATGATTCGCATATTTAACCCTGCGTACCCAGAAGGCGTGATGCTTTCTATTTTATTGATGAATGTATTTGCCCCTACCATAGACCACTATGTAATTAACGGAAATATAAAGAAAAGACTGAAACGAATTAAAGTTAAAGCTGCCTAGTTATGACAAAATTTACAGAAAAAAACAGTTATACCATCATCTTTTCCATTATTATGGTATTGGTTGTAGGATCATTATTAGCCGGAGTAGCACAAGGTTTACGCGGAAAAATTGATGAAAACAGACGCTTTGAAAAACAACAAAATATATTATACGCTATGGGTGTAAACAATAACCAAAGCGATACCGATGTTGAATTTATACCCACAAAAGAGGTAGAAAATACTTTCAAAAAATACATTACCAAACAATTAGTATATCAAGGAGGTAAAATTACAGAAGACAATAATGCCTATTTAATCGATATTAAAAAAGAAGAAGCTCTTACAAAAAAAGGAAACTACCAACGAAGACTTCCTCTATTTATAGGAGAAAAAGACGGAAAAACATTTTACATTATTCCCATGCGTGGAAAAGGATTATGGGATGCTATTTGGGGTTATGTTGCTTTAGACAATAACTTAGTAATTCAAGGCGTATTTTTTGACCATAAAGGTGAAACACCCGGATTAGGAGCCAACATAAAAGAACGTTTTTTTATGGATGATTTTAAAGGTGAAAAAATATTTAAAGGAACCGAATTTAAAGGTGTTTCTATAATAAAAGGAAACAACGATCCCCTAAATAACGACAAAGACGATAACGAAGTAGATGCGATGGCAGGTGCAACTATCACCGGAAACGGAGTTACTGCAATGCTTAAAAAAGATTTAAAAATGTATCTTCCTTTTCTTAAAAAAATATTAAAAAAATAATTATGGGACTTTTACCAAAAAAAGACGCTAAACTTATAACAGACCCGCTTTTTGACAATAACCCTATAACTATTCAAGTACTTGGAATTTGTTCGGCATTGGCAATTACAGCACAATTAAAAGCAGCAATTGTTATGGCAATTTCTGTTATGGCAGTGTTAGCGGTAGGAAATGTGGTAATTTCATTAATGCGAAATATTATCCCTTCTAAGATAAGAATTATTGTGCAATTAGTCGTGGTGGCAGCACTGGTTATTATTGTAGATCAAGTACTAAAAGCTTACTCTTATCAACTAAGTAAACAACTTTCAGTATTTGTAGGATTAATTATTACCAACTGTATCATTATGGGTCGTTTTGAAGCTTTTGCACTAGCTAATTCACCCTGGAGAGCTTTCCTTGACGGAATTGGAAATGCCGCCGGATACGGTATCATCCTTATTATTGTTGGTTTTTTTAGAGAATTATTAGGCTCCGGCACACTACTGGGTTTCCCTGTACTAGGAGATCCAATAAACAAAACAGGAGTGTATGCTTTTGGTTATGAAAATAATGGGTTTATGTTACTTTCTCCAATGGCATTAATTGTTATCGGGCTCATTATATGGGTTCAACGATCAAGAAATAAAGAATTAATAGAAGAATAAAATTTTAAATAACACTACGATGTTAGAACATATCGAATTATTTTTTAAATCCATTTTTATAGACAATATGGTATTTGCCACATTCTTAGGGATGTGTTCGTACCTAGCAGTATCTAAAAAAGTTTCAACAGCTGTAGGATTAGGAGCGGCTGTAATATTTGTCTTGGCTGTTACCGTTCCTATTAACTGGTTGTTAGATCAGTATATATTAAAAGAAGGTGCCTTGTCATGGTTAGGCGAAGAATACGCTAGTTATGACCTTAGCTTTCTATCCTTTATTCTATTTATTGCTACCATTGCAACAATGGTTCAATTGGTAGAAATAGTGGTAGAACGATTTGCTCCTGCACTATATAACTCGTTAGGAATTTTTCTTCCTTTAATAGCAGTAAACT